>CAMDFC010000052.1 GCA_945897185.1 Chitinophaga pinensis
ATCGGCGCTGGCTGAAGCATCAGCAACTACGCAGACTTCACTCGGACCAGCAGGCATGTCGATGGCTGTACCTTCTAATTGAACCAGTTGTTTTGCTGCTGTTACGTATTGGTTACCCGGACCAAAAATCTTATCTACTTTCTTTATGGTTGAAGTTCCATAAGCCATAGCACCAATGGCTTGTGCTCCACCAATTTTATAAATGGTATGAACACCTACTTTTGATGCTGCATATAGAATTGCTGGATGCACACTGCCATCTTTGGCTGGTGGCGTACAGAGCACCACTTCTCTGGAACCTGCTACCATTGCAGGTATGCCAAGCATCAACACCGTAGAAAACAAAGGCGCTGTACCTCCAGGAATATAAAGACCAACACGCTCTATTGGAATGGATTTACGCCAACAGGTAACTCCTGGCATGGTTTCCACTTCTTTAAAATCTTCTTTTTGGGCAAGGTGAAATTTCAATATGTTATCAAATGCCTGATCTATTGCTTTTTTTAATTCAACAGATATTTTTGCTTCCGCTTTTTTCCATTCTTTGGCGTCCACCATCAATTTACGTAAGGTTATTCCATCAAACTTCTTTGCATATTTCTTGAGTGCAGCATCCCCTTTGCGTTGTACATCTTCAATTATTTTACCAACTTGTTTCAACAACAATTTGTTGTCGATTGCTGGACGAACAAGAATTTCATTCCAAGTTTCCTTTGGCGGATATTTAATCAATTGCATAACCTACAATTATAAAATGAGTTTTTCAATAGGCACAACCAAAATACCTTCAGCACCCGCTGCTCGTAGTTTTTCAATTCTATCCCAAAATTCATCTTCACTCAACACACTGTGTACACTGCTCCATCCGCTTTCCGCCAACGGAAGAACGGTAGGACTTCTCATGCCAGGCAACAAAGCAATTACTTGATCAAGATTTTCATTAGGCACATTCATCAAAACATATTTGCTCTTCTTGGCTTTCCTCACAGAACGCATTCTAAAGAGCAGTTTATTCAAAATGTCTTTTTTATCAGCGTCAATCTTAGAATTGGCAACTAATACTGCCTGTGAATCCAAGATAACCTCTACTTCTTTCAATCCATTCATAAACAATGTACCTCCGCTGCTCACCAAATCTGCAACAACATCTGCTAATCCTATTCCAGGTGCTATTTCAACAGAACCACTAATTTCATGAATTGAGGCTTGTACATTATTAGATTGAAGAAATTGTTTGACCAATTGAGGATAACTGGTTGCGATTCGTTTGCCTTGAAGCGATTGCACACCAGAATAATCCATGGCTTTGGGCACAGCGACTGACAATCGGCATTTTCCAAAACCAAGCATTTCTATAGTATCAACTTTTCGTCCTTTCTCCAACAATACATTTTGTCCAACTATCCCTATATCCGCTACCCCATCTTCCACATATTCTGGAATATCATCATCACGCAAGAAAAATACCTCAATTGGAAAATTCTCCGAAACCGTCTTAAGTCTATCTTTTACGTTCCGTAAATCGATTCCGCATTCCTTTAAAAGTTGAACAGAATCTTCGTAAAGACGTCCTGATTTCTGAATAGCGATTCTCAATATTTTTTTTTCCTGTATCATGTCTATGGTTTATAAAATAAAAAAGGGCCTACCATTGGTAAGCCCCAGTATGTTTACACACGCCTCTAGGCTCACCCGTTGGGTAAGTTGTGGTGGTGGTGGATATGATTAGTCATTAACATGATGCAAAATTATGGCCAAGAAACAAATTCGCCAAAAATCTTATTGTTTTTATAAAATGGGCTTAAATTGAGTGAATTATTTACAAACCATGATTAAAATGAAACAAATAGCCCTTTCAATTGTGCTTTTTTCAACAATGACCAGTTTCTGCTTTGCCCAAGAGCCAAAATGGAAAATGATTTGGAGCGATGAATTTGACAAGAATGGTCTGCCTGATTCTACCAAATGGGGCTATGATGTAGGCGGAAATGGTTGGGGGAACAATGAACTTCAATTTTATACAACAAAAAGAAGCAAAAATGCCAGAATTGAAAACGGCATACTAACGATTGAAGCGCACAAAGAGGAATATGAGGGCAAAGGATATACTTCTGCAAGGTTGGTAACTAGGGAAAGGGCTTCGTGGGACCATGGTAAATTAGAAGTTAGAGCAAAGCTGCCTTATGGCTTGGGAACTTGGCCTGCGATTTGGATGCTGGCAGATAAAATGCCATTGAACTGGCCGGATGATGGAGAGATTGATATTATGGAGCACGTTGGATATGACCAGAATTTCGTTCATGGAACCATCCATACAAAAAAATACAACCATATGATTGGAACACAAAAAGCCAACCAGGTTACTATACCAGATGTTTCAGATAAGTTTCACCGCTTTCAGCTGATGTGGGACCAAGAGACCATGTATATTGGCGTAGATGACATTTATTATTTCAAATACAAAAATGAAAAAATCGGAAACGACTCTTGGCCATTCCATAACAAAATGTATTTGCTACTCAATTTGGCAGTCGGCGGAAACTGGGGTGGATCTAAAGGTGTAGCAACAGACATATGGCCAAGAAGAATGGAAGTGGATTATGTAAGAGTGTACGAAGCCCAAAAATAAATGACACTACAACCGAATACATCGGTTTAAATCAGCAATCGCAATAAAATGAAAAAGATATTCTTTTCTGCGTTTTTTATACTTACAGGTTTTATTGCATTTGCACAGCACCAACAAGAGCGTTGGCAACAGAAAGTCCATTATAAAATGGATATACAAGTGGATGCAGCAAATAACCAATTTACAGGTAAACAACATATCGACTATTGGAATAATAGTCCGGATACCTTAAAAGTGCTGTATTTCCATCTCCCCTGGAATGCCTTCCAACCTGGAAGCATGATGGATGTAAGAAGTCAAGAAATTGGGAATCGATTGATTCGTGGTCGCGGTGATTGGGATCAACGTGTACGGGATAGAATTAGTAAGTTGAAAACAAATGAAATTGGTTACCATGATGTACAAGTAGTTAAGGTCAATGGTATCAAACAAATAACCAAATTGTATGAGACTATTTTAAAAGTGGAACTCGCCAAACCTATTCCCCCAAAAACCAAATCACTCATTGAAGTTGATTTCAAAGCACAAGTCCCTGTTCAAATCAGAAGAAGTGGTCGTGATAACGCTGAAGGGGTTCGTTTCAGTATGTCTCAGTGGTATCCCAAACTTAGTGAATACGACAATGAAGGCTGGCATCCTACTCCCTACATTGCTCGTGAATTTTATGGGGTATGGGGCGACTTTGACGTAAACATTACAATTGATAGAAATTATGTAATTGGAGGTAGTGGATATTTGCAAAATGCCCATGAAATTGGATATGGTTATGAAAACCAAAGTACCCTACCCCATAAAAAAACAACTAGTCCTACACTCACCTGGAAATTCAAAGCGCCAAATGTACATGACTTTGTTTGGGCAGCCGATCCGAATTATATCCACAATACAAAAATAGTTAGAAATGGTTTAGTACTTCACTCGTTCTATAAAATAGACACCTCAGCGCTTTCAAAACAATATGAATCTATGCCTGCCAGGATGAAACAGGCACTTAGTTTGAATGCATTCATTTCAAAAACAAAAACAGAATGGGATAGCGTTTTGGTACTTGCTTCAAAGGCTTTGCCTTACATTGATAAACACTATGGTGAATACCCCTACAAACAATACTCCTTTATCCAAGGTGGAGATGGAGGCATGGAATACCCAATGGCAACCTTATTAAAAGATGCAGGAACAGGTGTGGTCATTCATGAATGGATGCACAGCTGGTACCAGATGATGCTTGGAACAAATGAGTCTTTATACCCATGGATGGATGAAGGATTTACAAGTTTTGCAGAGTCGAACGTAAACAATTTTCTAAATAACAACAGAGATTCCTTTCCACACCAGGATGCATATAACTCTTATGTTTTCTTATCGAAAAGTGATTTTAATGAGCCATTGACTACACATTCCGATCATTATAGTACCAATACAGCCTACAGCATAAATGCTTATTCAAAAGGGGAAGTATTCATGGAACAGCTTGGTTATATTGTTGGAGCACCGGTAAGAGATAGTATTCTAATAAAGTATTTTGATACTTGGAAATTCAAGCATCCTAATGTAAATGATTTTTTAAAAATTGCAGAAAAAACAAGTGGGATACAGCTCGACTGGTATCGCGATTTTTTTGTCAATACCAATAAAATCATAGACTATGGAATAGATAGCTTATGGGAAGAAGGTGGAAAAATGAAGATTCGTTTGGAAAACTTTGGAACTATGCCTATGCCAATTGACATAGACCTTACTTTCAAAGATGGTTCAAAAGAGAAAGTGTATATACCACAATACCTCATGTTTGGAGGTAAAGAAAATGAAGAACCCTTAATAAAGAGAACTGTTGGAGAACCTTGGAAATGGACACACCCTAATTATATTATTACAGTAGACAGAAAGTTGTTGGATTTAAAGAAAGTAGAGATAGACCCATTACAAAGGATGGCTGATGGGGAAAAAAGAAACAACAAACTAGTATTGGCTTGGTAGTTAGTCTTTGCTTAACCCAATGCTATCTCAGGACCAATTCCACCAGAGGCAACTTCTATTATTAACTACTTATAATAGTTGTTTTTGTATCTATATTCATGAATTCTCAGAAAAAATCTAATATGTATCTCTTTATGAAATTAGATTTATATTAGTAAATGACGATAATCACTGTTGGTATAATTGAAGACAATACTTTCCTGCTCAAGAGCTTCCGAGACTATATTAATAGCACAGAAGGTCTAGAAGTTGTATTTTCTTGTACTTCAATGGAGGAAATCAAGGACATTTTAAAATCAAACGTCTCTAAACGTCCCGAGATAATATTATTGGATATCGTTTTACCCGGACAATCAGGACTGGAAGGTATTCCTTTTTTAAAATCAAAATTTCCAGATACAAAAATCATCATTTTAACTGGCTACAACGACGAGGATTTAATTATCAATTGTATAAAAATGGGAGCAGTTGGGTATGCCATTAAATCAGCCCACCTCAGTAATATAGTTGATATTATTAGACAAGTAGCTAGATTGGGTGCCTACATAGACCAGACCATTGTTGAAAAACTATTTCATGCACTGCAAACCAAGACTACCAGCAGCCTAATGGATAAACTCACCTTTAAAGAAAAAGAAATTGTTTATTTAGTGGAAAAAGGCCTTAGCTACAAACAGATGTCATATAAACTTTTTCTAACAACATTTACTGTCAATTACCACCTCAAAAACATTTATAAAAAGCTAAAAATCCATTCAAAATCAGAACTTCTTTCCAAATTAATAGAAGAAAGTAAGAGTTGAGAATTACTGCTTAAAAAGCAAATTTCAAGCTATCTTTGAAGCACATAAGCTTTGTTTGATATGCCCATAGACCAGGTACTAAACTTCGAGGATACAGAAAAGGCTTTTGCCTACAAATCAGATAGTCAGCTAAAAAAGGCGAAATTTCTATTTTCCGTCATGCAATTTTCGCCCTTGGTGAAAATTGGTTCAAGACTAACTCCTTGGGCCATAAAAACAGGTTTACCCGTAAAAGGAATTATCAAACACACCCTTTTTGAACAATTTGTTGGTGGAGAATCACTCAAAGACACTGCATCTGTTTTAAACATGCTGGATAGCTTCAAAGTGAAAGTAATCTTAGATTATGGCGTAGAAGGTGGAGAATATGGTGATGCAAAATATGATATTGAAACTGAAACCTTCATCAAGGTATTGGCTTTTTCAGCAACCAGAAAAAACATTCCTTTCATCAGCATCAAGGTTACTGGCCTGTCCTCTAAATCTCTACTTGAAAAGCTAAATGTATCCATAGGTAAACCTACTTCAGACAAAATTGAAAATCTCATACCAACGGAAATAAAAAAGCTTACGGATGAAGATCAAAAGGCCTGGGATAATCTCTTAAAGAGAACAGAAAAAATTTGTAGAAACGCTGCAAATCTTGGTGTAGGCGTAATGATTGATGCAGAAGAATCATGGATACAAGACCCCATCGACTATATTGCCTTCCTCATGATGGAAAAATTCAACAAAGAAAAGATAGTTGTTTATAATACCATTCAGTTGTACAGATCCGATCGACTACAGTTTCTTAGCGATTCATACGCACACGCAGAAATGAATAATTATCATGTTGGCTTGAAACTGGTGAGAGGGGCTTACATGGAAAAAGAAAGAGAAAGAGCAGAGAAGGCTGTATATCCATCCCCTATTCAATTGGATAAATCTAGTACTGATAAAGACTATAATGAAGCCATACAATTGGGTTTTGAAAAAATAGATACCTGTTCAGTTATTATTGCAAGTCATAATGAGTTTAGTAATTTATTTGCAGCTGATCTTGCTCAGAAAAAAGGAATCGCTCTTAACCATAAACATCTTCACTTTTCTCAGCTTTATGGTATGAGCGACAACCTTACGTTTAATCTTGCCGATGCGGGTTTCAATGTTTCCAAATACCTACCCTTTGGACCTCTGGAAGAGGTTATCCCCTATTTAATGCGTCGCGCCCAAGAAAACAGTTCAGTATCCGGACAAACCAGTAGAGAATTGCAGCTCATCAATAAGGAATACAAAAGACGTGGAATTTGAAGCTACTTAATGATATTAAGTATTATTACTTAATCTTCTTCATATAAACCACGATACATTGATAATTAATACTTTTTTTTGTAATGCTTACTACCAATAAGTAGTAAATTGACTTACTCGTTTAGGGAAATTCACTTAATATTTTTTAAATAAAGCCATGTCAAATTTAAAGCCAGCTATAGTCCTTGAGGGATTGCCTGTGTCGCAATTTGACAGCTGCTTTCCGTTTCATTTCATCATCAACAAAGAATTAGAAATTGTTTCTGAAGGCAATTGTTTAAAAAGGATATTATCGATTTACAATTCGCCAAAATCCTTAACCCATATTTTTAAGGTTGAATCAAATTCAATACCAAAAGAAATAAACTTTGAAAACTTAAGTGAGAACATTAATAATTCAATTTTTTTAGACTTTATAGAATTTAAAGATGCAAAGCTAAAGGGCCAATTTGTAAACTCCAGTGATCCTGAAGATCAAATACTTATTTTTATTGGGACATTGAGCGTAAAAAATAAAACAACATTAGAAACGCTTGGGCTATCCTTAAGCGAAATACCAAGTTACGAACCCATACATGAGTTACTGAAGTTGAGTGAACAATATTTAAATGAATTTGAACAAATCAGTAAATTCTCTTCGTTTCCTAACCAAAATCCAAATCCAATTTTACGAGTAGGACTTAATGGTGAAATAATCTTTCAAAATAAAAAAGCAGAAGAATTAAATGAAATAAGCATTGATGGTGAAGTGTATGAAATAAAAGAATACCTAATCAAGATTGTTGATGGCCATAACTATAAAATAAATTTTGAATTTGAAGCTTTTGCAAATGGTATCTATTATAGCTTTATTATTTGTCCAATTCCTAATGAAGGGTACTACAATATTTATGGAAGTGATATCACAGAAAAAAAGAAATCCGAATTAAGAGCAAAAGAAAATTTCGATCGCCTAAACAATTTTCTAGAATCTACTGATGATGCTTACTATATAGTTTACAAGAAAAATAAACATAAAAACTATTTTACTTCAAGATGGTCGCTCTTCTTTGGTTTCGATCCCAAATTTGGAAATATTTGGAAGCAGAAAAGCACGTGTATAATTGAAGAACATAAAAAAATGTATGCAGATGCCATTAGCGAATTTGAGGTATCTGGAAACTTAAATCTCAAATACAAAATCAAAAACCAGATATCCGGACAAACAAGATGGGTATTAGAAGAGGCGAGAATTAAAATTGATGCCAGTCAACACGATGAAATTATTTCTGGCAGGATTACAGATATCACCACAAGTGAAAACTTCAGAAGTCTAGTGAATGAGAGTGAAGAAAGATTTAGACTCATCACAGAGTCAATGCCAGTAATGATTTGGGTATCCAACGAGGATAACAAAGTAATTTATACCAATCAGTCTTCAAAAGACTTTTACGGCTTTGATCTTAAGGACTTGAAAGATTCGCATGAATTTGCAGATGTAGTACATCCAGATCACAGGAAAACTGCAATTGATAATTGGCGTGATCAATTGTTAGCAAAGAAAAAATGTGATATACAATACCTTGTTAAAAATCGGATTGGACAATACCGATGGGTTTTTGAAATAGCTGTACCACGGTTCACCAATCAAAATACCTTTCTCGGTTATATTGGATGTACATTTGATATAACAACAGAGCGTGATACTTTTTATAAGCTTGAAGAGGAAAAAAAGAAATTTGAAATGATTTCCAATAAATCAGCAGATATCATTTTTCTTATTAATAAAACCGGTACAATTGAATACGTTTCTTCTTCCATCAAAAGAATTTTGGGAAAAGATGAAAATTCGGTAAAAGGGAAATCATTCTACAACCTCATTGATGACAACAGTACCCTTAGTTCTATCGATTTTAATGTTGAAGAAGATAGCTTAAATACCAACCGGTTATTGAGTTTTAGAATGAAACAAAATTCAGGTGATTCAAAATGGGTAGAGGCAGTTTATAGCAATTTTAGTGATGATGAATCTGGAGGGGAAAAAATACTTATACATGTAAGAGATATCAACGAACAACATGTTGCCCAATCTATGCTGATTGAGAATGAAGCACGATATAGAAGGCTGTTCTCAAACATGAATTTAGGAATAGTAGAAGTGGATAACGAAGAGAATATATTATATGTCAATAGGTCATTTGAAAGAATTTCCGGATACGACGAAAATGACCTTATTGGAAAAAATGCTTCTGAAGTCTTCATCACAGATAAAGAAGCACACAATTTAAACCAACAGGAAAGCAGAAATAGGGCACTTGGAAAAGAGGGACTTTATGAAATAATAGTTACTAAAAAAGATGGCACTACTGCTATTTGGATAATTAGTGGGGCACCCACATTTGACATGAAAGGTAAAGTGCGAGGTTCGATTGGCATTCACTGGGATGTGACTGAAATAAGAGCACTTGAGAATAAAATACTAATTGACTCGGTTAAAAAAGAAAAAGAATTGATGGAAGCCAAATTACAGGCTGAGGAATTACAACGTGAAATAATTGGCAGGGATTTACATGATGGTGTTGGACAAATGTTGGCTTATTTAAATTTATACCTTAACGTGTTAAAAGAGAAAACGTCCATCAATAATGAAGATGTTGAAAAGGCACAAACCACGCTCAGTAACACTATAGAAGAGGTACGGAGACTTTCCAGAAATCTTGCCCCACCTGCAATCAAAGACCTTGGATTTAGAGAAGCGGTAATAGAATTAATCAACAGTTATGGAATTATTCCTAAACCAAAGTTCCAGCTTAAAATTTACAAGGGTATAGACCCTGATAAACTTTTACATGCACACAAATTGATGTTGTTTAGGATACTACAAGAGCTGAGTAGCAATACATTTAAACATGCAAAAGCAGAAAACGTACAAATAGAGATATCATTTTCAGAAGCTGGATTGGAAATGCATTACAAAGATGATGGTATTGGATTTGACAGCAGTTATTCGAAAAAAGGTGTTGGTCTTAAAAGTATTTTTTCAAGATTAGAATTCTACAATGGAAAAATTCAAATGAATACCAACCCTGGCAAAGGCTTAGAAGTAATGATTAAATTACCTTTTCAACAATAAATATGACAAAAAAAATTAAAATTGTAATCGCGGATGACCACTTGCTGATTGCAGAAACCTGGGCCACGCTAATTAATATGGATCCTGATTTTGAAGTGGTAAAGGTGTTTGACAATACACAAACGCTTGTTGAGGAAATCAGTGATATAAAACCAGATATTGCTATTTTGGACATCAACATCAATCCTTTTTCAGGAATTGAAGCAACCAAGATGATCAGACGTTTAGCACCTGGCACCAAGATCATTGGTGTTTCCATGCACAACCAACCCTCTTTTGCAAAAAAAATGATGAGGAATGGTGCCATGGGTTATGTTACCAAAAGTTCTAATAAAAATGAAATGTACGAAGCAATTCGAAGCGTGATGCGCGGCGAAAAATTCATTTGTGCAGAAATCCAGCGAAATATAACCAATCAAATTTTAATGGATGATGATGACAATAAATTGAGCAGGCTAACTGAAAGAGAAATTGAAATCATCAAGCTGATAAAAGATGGTTGTACCAATAAGGAGATTGCAGAAAAGCTTTTTTTATCGCCAAGAACAGTTGAAACGCATAGGGCAAGAATTCTCAAAAAACTGGAATTAAAAAATTCTCTCTCTTTGGTGAAATACATCAATGACTCCTTTATGGACATATAAAATATAGATCTAGGTTAGATTAGTCACCCCATATTTGTCCCTTCCCTTCAATCCAATCCTTTACAAGATCTGTTGTAACTGACTTTGGACGCTCTAAAGGCATACCCAAAGCCCTATCCCAACAAAGACTAGCCAAAACACCAAGCGCACGGCTAACTCCAAAAAGTACAGTGTAGAATTCATATTCAACCATACCATAGTGCACCAACAAAGCTCCAGAATGGGCATCTACGTTGGGCCAAGGATTTTTTACTTTACCAAGGCTGTTTAAAATTTCAGGGACAGTCTCATAGATTCTCCACACCGTTTGAACCAATGCATCATTAGGCATATGCACTTTACCAAATTCCATTTGAGCGGTAAACCTTGGATCTGTTTTTCTCAATACAGCATGCCCATAACCAGGTACAACCTTACCTTCAGACAAGGTCTTTTTTACATATTCAGCAATCTGCTCTTTAGATGGAAGTTCTACACCCAATGCCTCTCTCATCTCATAAATCCACTTGATTACTTCCTGATTGGCTAGTCCGTGTAACGGTCCAGCCAATCCATTCATTCCCGCAGCAAAACTCAAGAAAGGATCACTCAATACAGACCCCACCAAATGCGTAGTGTGTGCAGAAACATTCCCACCTTCATGATCAGCATGAATGGTCATATATAACCTCATCAATTCTTTGAAGCCTTCATCTTGGTAGCCCATCATATGGGCAAAATTGCCTGCCCAATCCAATAGACCATTGGGTTCAATGTGTTGGTTGTTCTTATATTTTCTTCGGTATATAAAAGCAGCAATCCTAGGAAGCCTTGCTATCAAATCTAATGAATCATCAAAAGTCGCATCCCAATAATTTTTCTTACTCATTCCTTCTCCATAGGCCTTTGCAAAATGACTTCCATTCTGTAGCGCCATAATACCAACAACAAACATCGTCATGGGATGCGATGTAACAGGCAATGCCTCTATGGTATCAAATACATAGTTCGGAACATGTGATCGTCTTTGTAAGGTTGAAGTGATAAGCTCGGCCTCATCAGTACTAGGAAGCTCTCCAAGCAACATCAAATGAAAAAGTGCTTCAGGTAGAGGTTCATTTCCACCTTTTGCCTTTGGCAACTTATCTTTCAGCTCAGGTATTGAGTATCCTCTGAACCTGATTCCCTCATTAGAATCAAGTAAAGAAGTTTCTGTAACTAGGCCTGTGATACCTCTCATGCCTTGGTAAATTTGAGAAAGTGTTACCTCTCCTACTACCTTACTTCCATGCTCTTTAAGCATTTGTTTGATCTCTGCACTTACCGTATCGGCCTTTACTTTAAATCTCTCTTTGATCTCTTCCATGATTACGAATTGAATCTAAATTTTAGGATACCCAAAGGTAAACAAAGACGGTGAGCGATAATAAGATTATAGGAAATAATTAAATTATTTCGGAGCCTTTTTGTATAAATACACCGTGAGTACACCAAAGATTAAATTGGGTATCCACGCGGCTATATAGGGATCCAAATCTCCTTTGGTAGAAAATATAGTTGAAAAGCGGTCCGTCAGGATAAATACAGCACAAATAATGAATCCCAATGCCAGGTGAGCTCCACTACCACCCCTGATTTTTCTGCATGCAAGTACCGCACCAATGAGGGTAAGGAGCACTACTGCCACAGGCGATGAAGTTCTGTGCGCATTTTCCATTTCAAGCTCTTTTACCGTCTCTGATCCCCTCAGCCTTTCTTTCTCTATTCTTTTCTTCAGGTCTGGAGAAATCATGCGTGATTGAAGGTATTCATCACGGTTCAAATCCACTGGCTCGAAGGGCATCTTGCGGTACAATTCATACTGAAAGGTTACATCCTCTTTTAATCCGTTTATTTTTCTTTCAACTGCACCATTTAATTTCCAAATTTTCTTGGCAGTGTCCCACGCAATATTATCAGATCGAAGGTTGTAAACTACTTTATTCCCCTTCACAGTTTCCATAAAAAATGATCCTCCCACTTTAGTAAGGGTATCGTAGAAGCGCATCCCCGCATAACTGAATGAATCCGTTCTCATGTAAATTCCTGTGTTAGAGGACTGAGGCATTGCTGAACGTATGTACTTGGCTTCAAATGAAGTTCGAATCGCATTCGCCCTTGGAATGATATATGCATTTCCATACCAAAGCAACAGAGCCAAAAAAGTACCCCCAATCCAATAAGGCTTTAATATTCTTGAAAGACTAACCCCTGAAGAAAGAATGGCAATAAACTCAGACCTATTTGCCATTTTTGAAGTGAAGAAAATCACTGAAATAAACACAAACAAGGGGAAGAGCATGGCAACAATATGCGGAATGAAGCCAATATAATAACCATTGAAAATTTCACCTGCACTCAGGTTAGAGCGGGCAAAATCGTCTGTATGCTCACTAATGTCAATCACCGTACTAATTAGGGTGAGCAGAATAAGTGAGAAGAAAAAAGTAGAAAGAAAATTCTTCAGGATATACCAATCAATCTTTCTCATACCAATCCTGCAAAAGTATCATTTATTCCTTTCCCAACCACTTGGCATAGTTTTCCAAACACCTTTTCCTTGCAAACTCGTGCTGCACCATGGGAGCTGCATATTGAAGTGAGTCAAATTCAGGCACCCATTTTCGAATGTATTCGGCTTTTTTATCAAATTTTGCAGTTTGCAAAGCAGGATTAAAGATTCTAAAATAAGGCGCAGCATCGCAGCCAGAACCAGCTGCCCATTGCCATCCTCCATTATTTGAAGCCAAATCAAAATCCAATAATTTGGATGCAAACCAAGCCTCGCCCCAGCGCCAATCTATAAACAAATGTTTGGTAAGAAAACTGGCAGTTATCATTCGTACCCGGTTATGCATAAACCCAGTTGCAGCAAGCTCCCTCATCCCTGCGTCTACTATTGGATAGCCAGTTTCACCTTTGCACCACTTCTCAAAATCAGATTCATTATCTCTCCATTGAATCCGATCGTAGTCCCTTTTGAAGGACTTACCCTCCCCCACATGTGGAAAGTTGAAAAGAATTTGATGGTAAAAATCCCGCCAAATAAGTTCATTTAGAAAAGTTTCACTTTTACCCAAGGCATTTTGCACTTGTTGCCTTATACTAATCGTGCCAAAACGCAAATGTATGCCAATCCTAGACGTACCCTTTATAAATGGAAAATCTCTGTTTGCAGCATAATTCTTTACAATTTCATCATTCACTTTCTTTGATGGATATAGGCAGTCCGCTTGTTTGAAACCCATGGAAGAAAGAGAGGGAATCTCGGGAGACCTGTACTTTAAAAACTGACTGGTTAACTCTTCTGA
>CAMDFC010000053.1 GCA_945897185.1 Chitinophaga pinensis
CAATATAGAGCAATTGGCAGGTACAGTGTTACGCAAACAGTAAATGCAAGAGGATGTATTGCAACAAAAACACAATCGTTCAAAGTGAATGGGGCAAACCCAGTTCCTGCCTTTGATATATTGGCAGCAGCTGAATTGTGTAGTAACGACTTGGTGAAGATTGTAAATAAATCCACTATTGATTTAGATAATGTAACGCGACTAGAAATTTTTTGGGACCAGAATGATCCTACGTTGAAAACAGTTGATGAAAACCCATTAATTGATAAGACGTATGAAATAAAATACGCTGATTTTCAAAGTCCGGGTACAAAAGCCCTAAACATTAGGCTAGTAGCCTATTCTGGTGAAGCACTTGCCTGCAGAAAAGCATTAGAAAAACCGATAACATTATTTGCTAGTCCCAAAGTAACCTTCACAGACATACCTGGAATTTGTTTGGAAGCTGCACCTCGTCAATTAACAGAGGCCAGTGCAGATTTATTGGTACCGGGTAGTTTCATTTATAGCGGGACAGGTATATCGCCTACAGGTTTATTTGATCCTGCAATTGCTGGCGCTGGTACCTACCCAATAAAATATGTGTTTACTTCCAGTGCAAATACAGTTTGTAAGGACTCAGCAACAAAAGAAATTGTTGTGTGGCCGAGACCTATTGCTGATTTTACACTTTCTTCTATTCAATGTGAAAAAACACCATTAAGATTTACCAGTACTTCATTGCCACTCGCAGGAGCTATTGCCGACTGGAACTGGAATTTTGGTGACGGAAAAGGAGTCCAGCTAAAAAATTCGGCACTCCCATTTGATTATATTTTTGATGCATACCAGCAATTCAATATCACATTGAATGTAAAAACCGACAATGGATGTACGAGCATACCAAAGACAACATTATTGAATGTAAATCCCAACCCTATTCCCAATTTTAGTTTACCCAGTGTTTGTCTCCCTGAAGGAAAAGCGTTGTTTGTAAACAACACAACCCTTCCCAACAGTATAAATGGATTATCGTATTTCTGGGATTTTGGTGATCCTTTTAACAATAGCGCATCTACTGCAAAAGATGGATTGCATTATTACAGCAAAGCCCAAGCTTATTTTGTAAAAATGATTGCATTGAATCCAGCAACAGGATGCAAAGATTCACTGACGCAAAGACTTGAGAGCGTCTATGCACAACCAAAAGCAGGATTCATCAGCAAAGATTCAATTTGCATTGGAGAAATGATTGATTTTACGGATACAAGTAAAACCAATGATGGTATAATCAATAAATGGTTTTGGAGATTTGATGGTACATCGACTGATACATTGGCCAATACTTCTCATTTTTACAGAAGACCAGGAATTGAGACCATCGTATTTTTTGCACAAAACGATTTTGGGTGTTATACTGATACAATCAGAAAAACAATCGAGGTATTTGATTCACCAAAGATCAATGCAGGTGAAGATTTACTTGTGCTCAATGACGGCAGTTTACAAATTCCTGCAACAGCAACAGGCAGAATAATTGCCTACCAATGGACTCCATCTATTTATTTAAGCGCGACAGACATCTTACAACCTTTTGTTGTTAATCCACAAGAGGAAGTGGAATATAGACTAACTGTGTTTGGTAGAGGAGGTTGTATAAGGACAGACCTCGTGAAAATGAAACCACTGCTCATGCCCTTACCACCAAATACCTTTACGCCAAATGGAGATGGTGTAAATGATACATGGACAATAAAAAATTTAGACCTCTACCCCAACAGTGTAATTGAAATATATACGTCAGCGGGCTTGTTGGTGTACAGCAGTTCTGGCACATCCAATGCTTGGGATGGCAATTACAAAGGCAAACCTTTACCAGCAGGAACCTATTATTATGTAATTGATCCAAGAAATCAAAGAAAGAAAATAGCGGGATACATCACCTTGCTTCGCTAATCTTAACCAACTGCATTTTCTAATGCACGCTCCAATTGATCCATTTCTGGAGGTGTGAGGTAACGCCATTTACCTACTGCAAGGTTGGCCAATTGAATATGCATGATGCGTATACGCTTGAGCGATTTCACTTTATAGCCAAGCTCATCACACATACGCCTAATTTGACGGTTTAAGCCCTGCTTGAGAATTATTCTAAATCTACGTTGACCTTCCTGACGAACAAAACAGGGCTTGGTCACTTCATTAAGAATACGAATGCCCACACCCATTTGTCTGATCATTTCATAGGTAATTTCTTTATCCACCGTTACTAAGTATTCTTTTTCGTTGTTGTTGCTCGACCTTAGAATTTTATTGACGATATCACCATTGTTCGTAAGTAAAATCAATCCTTCAGAATCTTTATCTAATCGACCAACAGGAAATATTCTTTTGGGATGGTTCATGAAACGAATGATGTTGGACTTATCACTGTCATCCGTTGTAGAAGTGACCCCTACCGGTTTATTGAGGGCAATATAAATAGGACGTTGATTTGATTTGAGCTTTTCACCGTCAATGGCTACAATATCCCCTGCCATTACCCTCGAAGAGGATAAAGCCAAATCGTCGTTGATGGTTACCCTTGCGTCTTCCACCAATTTATCTGCCTCGCGCCTGGAACAAAATCCAGCGTTGCTGATGTATTTATTTATTTGTATCCCTTGGTCAGTTTCTTGCTTCTTCATAACAGGGATAAAGTTATTACAAAGAACAAAGACAAATGACTAAAAATTTGGGGGGATAATTTTTAGCCTAAAACAAGCTGATGTGTTAAGCCCAACGCCATGGTCATGCCAGCACCACCCAAGCCATTGACTACAGTTACACCAGGAAGTGGATGGAGAATCAACTCAGTAGACCCATCAGTCATTTTTGTATAGGTTCCATTCCATGTATGGGTAATGTGTTCATTTTGAAAACGGGCAAACTTTTTTAGATACGCCAATATGTATTGATTGATAAACTCTTTATCAAATGGATCATGGGTAAGTCCATATTCATGCGAATCACCAATAATCAACTCCCCGCTGCTGTTCTGTGATACCATAACGTGTATTCCCCACTTCACATACTCAGGCATTTCTTGTTGAATAAATTTTTTAAGTGGTTCTAAACTTTCCCCGGCAGATTTAAAACTTGCATAATGCGTCAAAGACAATCCGCCACAAAGTGAGGGACCCAAGCGCCAATTTTCAGGTTGGACACCCATACGCATCATTTGCAATTTGCATTTCGTAATTGGGAGATTTATATATTCTTCTGGAAAAAGATTTTCAAAGTCTGGACCATTACAGATATAGATTTCATCGAAGGACATTTCCAATTGTCCAATATGAACCTTACCAGTTTCTACATGGTTTACATGACTGTTCCATAAAAATTTAACGCCGTACTTTTCCTCAAGATAGTTGGGCAGGGTTTTTATTGCTTTGGGTGAATCGAGAATCATTTCATCTGGACTATACAAAGCACCGCGTAATCCATTTGAAACAATGGCTGAAGATAACCTCAAGGCACTAGACGAGTCTAACAGTGTGCATTTACGTGGCCCTTGTACTGAAGAATGAAATTGATCCAGTACGTTCATTTCAAGTTCAGAATAAGCCAAATGCAAAGACCCTTTGGGATCGTTCCATATACCGGCCTCTAAACACAATTCTTTCCAAATACTTCTTGTTAGCATTGCTCTTTCATACAAAGGACCATCAGGCTGACCGATTGGCCATACCATTCCAAAATTTCTGATGGATGCCCCAATGGCATAACTATTTCTCTCAATAACTGTAACGGAAGCACCTTTAATTGACAATGCTCTTGCCATACCAAGTCCAACTATTCCTGCTCCTATAACTACTACATTAGGTTTCATTGTATAAAAGTTTTTTTTCTGTTTTCTTGAAATAGAAAAGAAGAAATATAGATAAAATAATCACAGCTACTCCTAAAATATAGGAGCTATAAATAAAATAATTTACCCAAGAAATGGATGGTGTTGCAAAATTTCTCACCAATAAAACAATTATACTGCCCAGGTATCCAAAAGCATCAGACATGTACATCAGGAACCCTGCATTACTTTTATATTTAAAAAAAGCAATCCATCTTTCAAAAAACAGGGTATGGTAGGCGATATATGGCAAATACATGGAGAAACCCGATAAAATCGTCCAGGTAATTGGTCCCATTCTCCCAGAATGGTAAAGCGACGTTGAAAAAAGCATAAGTGCGCCGCTAAATAATATCATGCCTATATTTAAATAGAATGCCCATTTGTTATTTTTAATCAAGATTACACAGGCTATTATTGCTAATACTACTACCGCTATTGGAAGTTCTGAAAAAATTAACAATTGCGGTATTCCTTTGAGCGACAATTCTTGCCAAAAATCAATTGCAAAGTTGTCTCTTATGTCTCTGAATACTGTTAGTCCAACATACAATAGAATAGTAAAAATGATACCAATTAAAAATGTTTGGGTAAATTTTTTTCTGTCAATTGCATTCATGGGTACCCGTTCAGTGCGTGCCAGACGATCTTCTTCAACAGGAGGGGACAATTTATTGAGTAAAAATATTCCAAGAATCAAAAGAGGAGTAAAAGATAAGGCGGCGATAAATGGCATCCAGTTTTCCGTTACTGCATCAGTATCTAAAATAAATTTCCCGACTCCTTTTACAAGACCAGATGAAATAATAAAGCTACTCGCCATAACAGCGCCAAACAATTCTGTATTCCTTCTGCCCTCCAAATATCCAAAAACAACGCCCCAAATCATTCCCAATGGCAACCCATTGAGAAACATAAATATAAAATTGTAGGGGTAGTTGGTTAATCCAAATAGAAACAACATCAACATTGCAAAAGCCATCAGAAAGATAAGTGCTTTTGTCCTTTGTTGGGGTTTTAACTCAGATACATATTTTATACCTAAATATTTTGAAACTGTATATCCAATTAATTGCGATAGGATTAATAGAATTTTATAATCAATACTCCAAAGCTTTAGTCCATGATAAGTTGCTGCAGTAAAAGGCTTTCTAAAAGCATACATACTTAAGTATGTGATAAACGCTGCTAATGAAGCATGGAGTATAAATTGTATGTTACCATACAGTTTTTCATTATGATTAATGTGAACTGTAGTTGGTTGCATTATTTATTAAAATGACTTTGAATCAAATCAGGTAATAATGCAACAGAATCAATGATATGCGTATGTGGATATTGAATCAGTGTTTCAATCGTGTTTGCTCCACTCAATACCCCAATATTTCCAATACATCCTGCATTGTAACCAGACAAAAGATCAGCGGGGGTATCTCCAATTTTAATCACCTCATGAACACTCTGTATTCCTAAATTGTACATGGCCTTATGAATAAGATAAGGAGCGGGTCTACCAATTCCATTGGTATCCTCAACATCTAAATGCAAATCAATTAGCCCTTTTTCTCTCCATTGCAATCCCTCCATAATGGCAATACTTACATCTCTATGGAAACCCGTATCGGTAGAAACAAGAATATTATTTTGGTGACACCAGTCAAACACAGATTCAGCAAAAGGCATTGGCTTTACTTCATTACGGTAAAAATCAACCATCAATACAGAATAGTAATCAAAGATTTCAAGTGCTTTTTCGTGATAATCTTCAAACCTGATGTGCTCAAGATCATTGATGTCTAATTTTTTACCTTCTTGTCTGGCAATCATAAACTCAAAAAGATGAATTTTGTTTGTGCCGATTGTTTTTTCAAAGTCTTCCAAAGTGGCATTCAATCCAAATTCTGATGCAGCTTGATAAAGACATTTTGCTACTGCATTATCATCGCTGACTGTTGTTCCAGAAAGATCAAAGACAACTAGCTTAATCATGGTAACTATTTTCTAATTAAATGAAATCCCCACGCGATAGGGATTGTGTTCAGTAACATATTGAAATGCTTCTTCAACCTGTTGCAATGTAAAAGATGCTTCAATTAAAGTATGAAAAGGAAAATGATTATGAAATTTCTCAATGAAATCAACAGCAGCAAGGAGATCCGCATCATTGTAATTGTGCAATCCCTTTATTGTAACCATTTTTCGTATAATCTCTTCAGCACGAAGCATCAATGAATCTTGAGGATAGGTGGCACCTACCCAAATGGCTATTCCACCAACGGATAATTTTTTTAACCCCAATAACATCGCATCATTTGTACCACTGTAATCTAAAACAACATCGTATTGATCTTTACGAAGCAATAAATCATCAAATAAGATGGATTGAGTCACACCAAATTCATTCACCGTGCTTAGTCTTTTTTCACTAATATCCACTGCATCTATACAAGCAGCATGTTGTGTTCTTAAAACAGCAGAAGCAATTATACCAAGCATGCCTGCTCCCATAACCAGCACATTTTTCCCATTAACGTTACCTGCTAGTCTAATAGAAGCAATAACTGTTGCTACAGAACAGTTAATCAGCGAGCAAACCGATACTTGTATATCTTCATTAACAACTACCAGAGGAGTATTCTTTCTTAATACAACGTACTCAGATAAACCACCGTGTAAGTGGGAAGTAGCAGTAATTAGTTCATGTCCATATTTAAAAAGCGGAGATGCTTTCTGAGGTATGCCTTTTTTAGACATTTCATGATTGGGATCGCTGGCATAAATTGCCCAAGTAATTCTTTGTCCATTTTCCAAACAGACACCTCTTGCATCTTCGGTTGGTGCTTGTGGTCCAATTTCTACAATCCTACCTACAATTTCATGCCCTAATATTGTAGGCGATTTCTCTTTTCTCTTGCCAATAAACGTGTTGATATCACTTCTGCATAAAGCAGTAAATTCAGTTTTTACCAAGATCTCCCCTTCAGATAATTTAGGAATAAGGATCTCCTCATTAGAAAAAAAAGGTAAGCTGTCGTTGAATACAACATATTTACTCTTCAGATTCATAGGAATCGCTTTAGATCTAGTAAATTATCTATGATATGATCAGGAGCATACACTTCTAGCTGTTCCCGAGAATAGGTTCCAGTTGTTATTCCAATTACTTTACCACATTCCGCATTATGCCCTTCTTGGATGTCCACCATTGTATCCCCTACTTTTAATACTTCTGAAGAATTTTGGATTTCTAGTTTTTGCATTAACTCATGAATCATTAGTGGTGATGGCCTACCTGCAGCTACTTCATCACTGGCAATTGTGAGTGCAACTTGACCATTTTCAACCCATCCCAACCTATCCATGATCACATCTACTATTTTTCGAGGGAAACCTGAATTGAGTGCAACCAGAGTTCCATTTTCTCTGCAAAAATCAAAGAACTCTTCTACCCCAGGCAGTCCTTCAACTTCGTTCGAATTTGAATAAAAACGTATCATGATACGTTCAAAATTGTCGTGAATACGCATAACAACAGCATCATCGTATTCGCTTCCGATATTATTGAGCACCTGCATGATTGCTTCGGTTTTCTTAAACCCCATTAAAGGTTTTATTTCAATTGGGTCTAGGTCAATTCCTTCTTCTAAAAATGCTTCAACAAAAGCGACTGAAACAAAATCTTTATCTACTACGGTTGTGCCAGCAATGTCACAAACAACCAACTTTATACTCATGGTGTTTTAATTTTGATTACACAGGTGTTCAACTGCCATATTCTTAAAATGTTCTAAATCTGGAAGAGGTACTCCAGCAATTTTTGCTCTATCATCAAGCGTACGCATGATTATATAATCTTCAAAAAATGGATCATTTTCAAATGCTGCTGCTTCTTCTTCAGACATTCTTCCTCCCTGAAATTCCAAAGTAATTTTACTTGCATCAGATAGTTTTTGAAAATAGTCAGGATACTTAAAGGTAAGATACCGCTTTGCATCAACATGACTTTTCACCAGAAGTCCAATACGTGTTGAAAAACCCATCTTCAACAGAAAATTCATACCAATACTTTCATGGTCTACTACACCCACCCCATCCATTTGTTCTACGGGCATAATATGTTCACATAGGTGACCAATGTCGTGAAAAAAAGCGGCAAGTATAATCTCCTGATCATACCCTAATTCTTCAGCAAGTTGTGCAGCCTGACACATGTGCTCAAGTTGTGATACAGGTTCTCCAATATAATCTTCCTCTCCATATAGTTTATACAAGGAGAAAAGTTGCTCTACTTTATCAATGGCTTCCATTCTATTCATGATCGTTTATTTATAAGTTAGGCTCCTATAGAAATAGGAGCCCTTATATTACTGCTTATGAGAAAAGACATTTATTTCGTTAACCACATTTTTGTATTAAGGTTGTCTGTACCACCTTGTCTAGTAACTGCTTCAGTTCTATTTGCACCATTGAGGGATTGCTCTATAACAGGATAGATAAATCTTACTGGCACTAGATTGTTGTTCAAATTGTTAGCTCCAGGAATGATAGCTGGACTTCCAGTCCTTCTCCATTCGAACCATCCCTCAAGATTGGTAAAATAATTAGCAATCCATCCTTGAAGATAAATTTTATTCAATTTCTCTTGTTGTGTACCAGTATAATCTACAGCTGTTTGAGTAAAATAACTTCCATCAGGCGTAACGTTGATTGAATAGGAAGCAGGAACCACCGCTTTCCAATAATCAAAATTAGACCTTACTCCGTTATTGTAATAAGTTGCTGCATCACCTGAGGTAATCAAACCCTTTTCCCTGGCTTCAGCCAACAAAAGTTGCAACTGAGAATAGGTCATTATTATAGAGCGAGCTGCAGTTGGATCTGGAACTGCCTGACCTGCATCATTACAAACCAAACAAGCGAAAGTATAACCAACCCTAGATACACCTTGTGGACCACCATTGAAATTCAAAGCTTGTACATCACCCAAGCCATTTGGAATACCTTCAACTTTTGGAGTACCGGCAACAACCGACTTTTGAGAAGGTCTACCAAAAACTGATAAACGCGGATCATTCAATGAAGTTAACCTATCACTTAGTGTTTTGCTTACACGTATTTCATCAAACGAACCAACACGTGAATCATACAAAGGCCATTGGTTAGGGGAAAGTGCCAAATACCTTAATTCAGCATTATCTGAATTACTCGCAAAGATTGGATTGTTAACTGGATCACCTATGATAGCCTGAAGATCAGCTGAAACATTTCTTTTTGCTGATATGCGAAGTAAATAACGAATGCGTAATGAATTGGCCAATCTTCTCCATTTTACAATAGCACCTGTCCCACCATTATAAAGCAAATCACCACCAATTGCATTGGTACTTACTGCCAATATTTCATTTGCCTTTTTAAGATCTGCTAGAATTCCAGCATAGATAGTTTCTTGTGTGTCATACTTAGGCGCATAAATTGATCCACTCTTTGCTTGGCCAGCATCAGTGTAGGGAACATCACCATAGGCTGCTGTAAGTGTTTCAAACATATAGGCTTTTAGTACTAAAGCAACACCTTGGTAACTGTTGTTGGTTTGGTCCGATAATGAGTTGAAAATGTTTTGGAGGTTTCTGTAATTACTATAAGTATTGTTCCAAACGCCATTTTGTTCATTCCACAAATACCTGTCTTCATTAACAAACTGAATTTTTGCATTGTACTGAGCAACTAGATTGCCTATACCCCATGCTGAGCCAACATTCTGACTTGTTACACTTCTAATAACACCACTTAGCAAAAGATCTGGCGTAACTGCAGTGGGAACGTTTTTATCAGTATTGGTATCGGCAAATTCCTTTGTACAAGACACCAAGCTGATGATGCTCAAAAGAATAATGTGTAAACGGAATATCTTTTTCATACTTAATTTTTATTTCGATTAATTATAATTTCACGTTGATGTTGATACCATAACTTCTTGAAGAAGGTATTGCCATGTTTTCGATACCTGGCAATGCAGTACCACCAGAGTAACTCATATTTTCTGGATCAACGTGGGGAACATTATCCCACAAGAGTAGATTTCTACCAACCAAACTAACGTTTACGCTCTTCAAAGGTACTTTACCCCAGAATTTATCAGGAATGGTATATCCTATTTGAAGTTCACGAAGTTTTACAAAAGAAGCATCGTACATCACACCTTCTGCAATTCCTCTTCCGCCAGTCCATGCAGTATGCCACTCTCTAGCAGCAACTTTTTTGGTATTATCCTGTGGCACACCACTTACAAAAACTACTCCTTTACCTATTACACCGTTACCTGATTTGGTCAAATCATAACCATCTTCTCTTCCTTCCAACGTTTCAGCAATGATTCCACCTTCTCTACCTACAGTCTGGGTTTCACTGTAAAGAACACCACCACTTCTGATATCAAACAAGAAGCTTACGTTCACTCCTTTGTAATTAAAGCTGTTCATGATACCCAAGAGGAAATCTGGATTATAGTTACCCAATTTAATTCTGTTGGTTGTACGAACTGGGCGTCCGTTTGCATCAAACACCATTTGTCCAGCAAATTTTCCTGATGCATCATAATATGGTTGAGCTGCATCTGTATTTTGTGCACGAGCAAATCCAATTCCATAAAGATCACCCATACGCTCTCCAACTCTTGCTTCAACAGTAACGCGGCGACTCGCCATTACGAAATTGGTAAGACCATCTCTAAGTTCAACAACTTTGCTTCTGTTGGCACTAAAGTTGAAATCTGTAGTCCATCTGAAATTCTTAGACTTGATTCCTTGGATATTCAACATTACTTCATATCCCCAGTTCTTGATTTTTCCTGCATTGATACTGCGACTTCCATATCCACTTGTGATTGAAAGAGGAATATTTAGAATTTGGTTTTTAGTGGTACTATTATAATAAGTTACATCGATACCAATTCTATTTTTTAAGAATTTCAATTCTGCACCAAATTCATATGCATTACTAATTTCCGGCTTGAGGTTTAGGTTTGTAAGCCTATCTGTTTCACCATAGATCTGGAAATTTCCATAGGGTACGCTTGGGTTGAAAGACTGAGTAAAAGTGAACGGATCTGTATCATTTCCTACCTGTGCAAAACTACCTCTAACCTTCGCATAACTAATTGCTGATGGCAACTTTACCATGTCGCTCACGATTGCACTAAGCGCAACAGATGAATAGAAATAAGAATTGTCTTCATTTCCAAATTCCCTTAAATCTTCAGGCAAAGTAAGTGCACTACTCCAGTCATTTCTACCTGTGAAATCCAAGAACAACATATTCTTGTATGAAACACCGGCGGAACCATATAAACTGTTGATTTTTTTAGAAACCGTACGCTGTGTATTTTGAAGCGGGATTCTTGAATTTGTTAGATTATAAATTCCAGGAATATTCAACTGACCTGCATTGCTCTCGTCAAATTTGCTCATCTGGCGCATTTGGTTACCACCAAAATTTCCAGTAATTGCAAAATCACTGTTGAGTTCTTTATTTAAATTCAATAAGAAGTCTGAGTTTGATTCTTCGTTTACTAAATTAACTTCACGGTATTGTCCGAATGGAAACCTTTGTGTACTAAAAGCTCTTCTATATTCGCGTCTTTCAAGAGACCAATCTGTTGCAGTACGCACCATCAAACTCAACCATGAATTAAAATCATACTTAAGGGAAGCATTACCGATTACCCTATCATAGATTTGACTATTTGTATTTTCCTCTAAAGTCAAGTAAGGATTATCATGGTAATTGTAATTGAAACCATACTGACGAAGATTGTCTGCTCCACCCATCCATAGTCTTTTCATATCAGATACATCAACACTTGGCGGCAACCAACAATTGAACAAATACATGATACTTTCAGTACCATAACTGATAGTTGGTCTATTTCCACTATTGCCTTTGATATAATTAACGAATGCCTTTGCAGATAATTTATCTGTTAAATTATAACCACCAGATAATGACAAAGTATTCCTCTTTAATCCAGTATTTGGAACCATTCCCTTTTCATCCAACTTTGTATAGCCCAATCTAAAATCGCCTTTGTCGTTACTACCAGAAAAAGCCACCGTATTGGTAAGAATAGATCCAGTTTCTAGGAAATTTTTAAGGTTGTTTGCGAAGGGCAACCAGGGTGTAGCTGTAATTACTGATCCTGCTGGTGCATTTAAATCACCACCATTGAAAGGAATAACTTGTCCATTTAATGTTCTAGGAGAATTGAACTGTGGGTAGTTCTGGCCCTTGAATGAAGGTCCCCAAGCTTCATCAACTCCATCAGCAAGTCCAGCGCCACCACCATTCACAAATGCAAAATCTCCACCATTACCATTACCTTGACCGTATACAGTCTGGTAATTAGGTAATTTCAAAGGATTGCTTACCACATAGTTACTTGAAACCTCTACACCGATTCCTTTTGAACGTGATCCTGATTTCGTCTTAATAACGATTACACCATTTGCTGCACGAGAGCCGTACAATGCTGATGCAGAGGCTCCTTTCAATACGCTTATGGTCTCTATGTCGTCTGGATTTATAAATCCAGCACCGTTACCAAAGTCAACTTCTAAATTATTACGTCCATTAGAACCTACCACAGCATTGCTGATAGGTACTCCATCTATTACATATAGAGGTTGATTCTTATTCAAATCAACAGATCTTTCACCACGTATAGTCACCCTTGAAGATCCACCAACACCAGAATTAGAACCCACGACAGTTACACCAGCCACTTTACCAGCAAGCTGATTAACCACATTTGTTTCTCTCGCTACTGTTAATGCATCACCCTTAACTTCCTGTAGTGCATAACCCAATTTTCGCTTGTCTTTTCTGATACCCAAAGCAGTTACAACCACTTCGTTTAAGTCTGCAGTTTCAACATCAACACTGATTAATTGAAAACCAGTTGTTACTTCATGCTCTTTTGACTTAACGCCGATTCCAGTAATCACTAAAATGTCTCCTTGTTTTGCATCAATTGAAAAGTTACCATCAACTGATGTAGAAGCTCCAATATTTTTCCCTTTTACCAATACCGAAGCCCCGGAAACAGCTTGGTTAATGGATACACCTACAATCTTGCCACTTATACCCTTTTGGGCAAAAAGCAAGTTGCTAGATGATAATGTTACAATCACCAAAAGGAGAAAGTGAAGAAATGTTTTTCTCATGTTAAATTAATTTAGTGAGGCAAAAATATCTTTAGCATGTTATGGGAACATAGTCGAACATTAAACATACGCTTAGGAAATAGTTATGGGAATGTTAAGGAGTACTTTTAAGGTATATGTCGCAAAAAATAGATATTGATGACTTAAAAAGACGATTTCGGAGGATAGTGTGACTGAACAATGATCCTCCAACTTAGAAGATAGGAAAATTAAGAATTAAGGTGAGATGGAGTATTACGTGTCTTATTTTTTTACAACTCCGGATAGTAGATAAAGGTGGAAATAACGAACCAGCTCTCCATTTCGATATTGTGGGATGCGGTCTATTTTATCAACTTTTGAATAGTAATTTTTGAAGGAAATAGCAGGATCCTTATAATAATTGCTTGGCACTATTGTTAACGCGCTGTCGGCTGATTGCCAACCGCCTCTTGCTTGATTAACCCAATTATAATGATGTGTACTCGTTATTTCACCA
>CAMDFC010000054.1 GCA_945897185.1 Chitinophaga pinensis
AATTCTCCAACTACAGATTTTATTGCTCGGAATCTGTGTTACGAGCCTGATGGATTTTGAAAAAAAAGAATTCTCACAAAACGCTCTACTCATGTCAAGTGTAATTAAACTTGATCATGAAGGAAAAAAGTATAACAGATATATTTCAAAGGCTATTGAATTAAAAAATAAAAAAACAACAACTGCTACACTTATTTATACATACATCCCAAACACATTTACCCAACTCACAGCAGGCACACTATTTATAACAAGTCAAACGCCCTCAAGGATTTCCGCAAAAATTAATCCAGGAGATTTCAACTTTGCAACTTTTGCGGGTAACAAAGGAATTCAATACAATTTATTTATTCAAGACAGCAGCGATGTTATCAAGATTGGTTATGAAAAACCGAGATTACATGACTTTTTACTCAAGATAAAAATATGGGTGCTTCATGCAATTAGAAAAAACTTGAGCGATCCGATAGATGCTGGACTCACTGAGGCTTTGTTGATTGGCTACAAAGAAGACCTTGACTCATCTTTACAAGAAAGCTATACCAACACCGGCGTTTCTCATATAATTGCCATTTCGGGCATGCATTTAGGACTCATTTTTTACTTGTTGGATTTACTCACTAGGACTGTTGCCAATAAACGAATATCGAAATTGCTTGCGATTGGAATGACACTACCCTTATTATGGATTTTTTCTTTACTCACAGGAGCTTCAGCCTCGGTATTGAGAAGCGTCTTGGTCTTTACTTTTTTAATTATTGGCAACCTGTTAAATAAAAGGAAATCAAGTATCAATTCGCTAATGGCTTCAAGTTTTGTATTACTCTTGATCAACCCAAAAATGATTTACGATGTAGGATTTCAACTAAGCTATGCAGCAGTGCTTTCTATTCTTATTTTTGAGCCATTGATTTCTAAACTCCTCTTTTTAAAGACCAAGATGCTCAACTACTTATGGAGTATGATTTCAATAACACTTGCAGCTCAAATTTTGACTACCCCATTTGTTTTGCTGCATTTCAAACAATTTCCTGTTTTTTTTCTGTTTACCAACCTAGTTGCAGTCCCAATTTCAAGTTTGATTTTACTTTTATCCATCCTCCTTTGTGTATTTGAAATTTTGTTATTGAATACTTCAATGGTTTCAAAATCGATACACTTACTCATCCAATTTATGAATAACTATATCGATCAAATTGACAAAATTCCATTTAACAATATTCATATGAATTTCAACTTATCCCTATTTATATCCACGTTTTTTTCAATAGCATTACTTACCCACAGCTTAAGAAAAAATAAAAAACCAAGCTTAACTGTACTTTCACTTACAATTTTTATACCCACATTCATTCATACTTGTAATTTTATAGAAAACATAAGTACGAAGCAAATATTGGTACTGAACATAAAAAACCAAACCTGTCTGATCCACCAACATGGCAGAACTGCTCTAATGCTGGTGTCGGAGGAATTACTGCAAGACAAAAAACAACTTACAAAACTGACAAAGAAACTTAGAAATGGCTTAGGTATTGAAAAATGGAAATTCACAAGCCTAAGCAAGTTGCCTTACCTTATCCAGTTTGCCACAGAATCGCACGAACCTGCATTTACCCTATTATCCAACTTCAACGAATCGCTCAAGAACCTAAATACAGCAGCAGAAGCACCAGAGAATAATAAATACATCATTGCTGACGGATCCAATAAACTGTGGAAAATTAAGCAATGGGAAAAAGAAGCACAAGAACTACATTTGCCATTTCATTCAACACCCTCAGCTGGGCCATTTATCATGCCTTGCAACCCTAGCTGTAATTGAACTAGAACAAACCATATCTATGCATAAAAAAATTCGTTCCGCACTGATTTCTGTATTCTATAAAGATGGACTTGAGCCTTTGGTTGAATTGTTACACAAACATGGTGTTGCTATCTATTCCACGGGGGGAACACAGTCGTTCATCGAGAAAATGGGAATAGAATGTATTCCAGTAGAATATGTAACCGATTACCCATCGATTCTTGGGGGAAGGGTGAAAACCTTGCACCCTAAGATTTTTGGTGGGATTCTGGGTAGAAGGGCGGTTGCACAAGATTTGACCGAAATGAAAGAGTACGAAATTCCAGAAATCGACTTGGTGATTGTAGACCTCTATCCCTTTGAAGAAACGGTAGCCCAAACCAATGAGGAAAAGCTCATCATTGAAAAAATTGATATTGGTGGACCTTCAATGATAAGGGCAGCTGCAAAAAACCACAGTGACCTTCTTGTAGTAGCCTCAAAATCGGACTACAACGGTGTAGTAGAACTATTAAGTAGCCAAGGTTGCGGAACAACATTGACGCAAAGAAGACAGTATGCTGCTAAAGCTTTTGATGTAGTAGCACAATATGATATAGCCATCTCGAGCTATTTTGCATCTGATCCGGCAGCGCAATTTGTATATTCAGAAAGTAACCCACAGGTGTTGCGCTATGGAGAAAATCCACACCAAAGAGGAATATTCTATGGCAAGCTAGATGAACTCTTTGACCAAATTCATGGAAAAGAACTTTCCTACAACAACCTAGTAGATGTAGAAGCGGCAACACAGTTAATAGACGAATTTGATCAAGAAGCTGATGTTACATTTGCAATCATTAAGCATACCAATGTCTGCGGCATATCAACCAAAGCCAATGCAGCGGAGGCCTGGAAATATGCATTGCAAGGTGATCCAGAAAGTGCATTTGGTGGCGTTTTGGTGTGTAATAAAAAAATTGACAAAGCCACTGCCGATCAAATCAACGAAATTTTCTTTGAAGTATTGATTGCACCTGGTTTTGATGAAGATGCATTGCAAGTGCTCTGTACAAAAAAGAATAGGATTTTGTTGGTCCAAAAAAAGAAACTAACAATTGAAAATCAATTCAAATCTCTACTTAATGGTGTTTTGATGCAACAAGTAGACGCAGGAAATTATGAGAAATGGGAAGAGGTTGGAGGAAAGACATGTACAGAAAAACAAAAACAAGAATTGATTTTTGCGAACAAAATCTGTAAACACCTAAAATCAAATTCAATCGCGTTGACCAAAGACATGCAATTGATTGGAAAGGGTTGCGGACAAACCTCAAGAATTGATTCACTAAGGCATGCAATTGAAAAAGCACAGCAATTTAATTTTGATCTCACAGGTGCAGTTATGGCCAGTGATGCATTCTTCCCATTTGATGATTGTGTAAGAATGGGTCATGCAGAAGGGATTAAGGCCTATATTCAACCTGGTGGATCTATCCGTGATAAAGACTCAATTGAGTATTGCAAAAGCAATGAACTTGTAATGGTTTTGACAGGACTACGTCATTTCAAACATTAATCAATCTAGAGGAAAGTAATAAATTAAAAAATCAATTGAAATCAACTGCAGAACAATCAGATAGGTCAAAAGCACTTTTTGCAGTAGCACTTGTTTCAATTTTATGGGGAACAACTTGGATAGCATCAAAAGTTGGGGTGAAATACTTACCAGCACTTCAACTCTCTGGACTTAGACATTTGATTGGAGGAGGTATTTATGTTGCTTTTTTTACTTTCTATAAGCGGATGGTACCAAAGAGGCACCAATTTTGGAGAATCATTTGGATGTCTATTTTGATGTTTGTCATCAGCAATGGATTCAGTGTATTGTCCATTGTTTACATGCCAAGTGGTTTAGGCGCCGTTATAGGTGCTATTAGTCCCATTTGGGTTGTAATATTTAGTTTTCTACTGTTCAAAAAAGTAAAATTCAAGCCACTCACCATTATTGGCATAACCTTGGGTTTCTTGGGTGTACTGGTTACATTTTTTGAATTTGTAGAACACATCCTCTATACCAATTTTTCACTGGGAATTTTATATGGTGTAATTTCTAGTATGACCTGGGCTTTGGCCACTTTACTAACAGTGAAACAGTCCAAAGACATGGATCCTTACTTTTCTTTGGGATGGCAAATGTTCATGAGTGGAATTATTCTAAACACGATATCCTATGTTTCTGGAAATTTTATCCCCTATACCCAAGTACCATCAGAAGCTTGGTTGTCAATTGGCTATCTCATTTTGGTAGGTTCTGTGATTGCCTTTGGTGCATATATTTACGCATTGAAACGGTTACCAGCAACACAGGTATCCATCCACTCTTACATCAACCCAATTGTTGCCGTATTGTTGGGAGATTTACTCATGAACGAAGAGCTTACGATATACATTGTGATTGGTACGCTTGTAACACTAATCGGTGTTTATTTGGTGAATAACAGTTTTAAAAAGCAAGTGAACTAAATAGATCGCCTACTTAATTTTAATTCAAATTGACTGGTTGAGACTGTTGTTTTTCTTTCCACTGTTGATTAAATGTCTTTTCGGGGAAATTAAGATCTGACCGATGGGCTACCCAACCTTTGAATAATTTATTTACCATCCAGTTTTTTATTTTGGAATTCCCAAGGTTCATTGCTGGCCTAAACAACATGCTTTGCTGCCAAACTGTCCATGCAATCTTTTCCATCATGTTTCCTTTTCCTAGTCGGACTGTCTCTCTTCGGTTGTTTAACAGCAACTCATGAAGGTTAATCTTAACTGCACACACTTCTGTACAACCACCGCAAAGGGAAGAAGCATGACTTAAGTGATTCCATTCACCAAGGTCTTTTAAATTGGGTGTTATAACACTGCCGATTGGTCCGCTGTAAGTGGTGCCATAACTGTGCCCTCCAATATTTTTATAAACGGGGCAAGCGTTGAGACAAGCGCCACAACGAATGCAATACAAACTCTCTCTTGATACAGGATCTTGCAGAATATTGGTTCTTCCGTTGTCTAGCAAAATGACATACATTTCATCCGGACCATCCTGTTCTCTTGCACTACGAGGTCCGCTTATAATTGAGTTGTATACTGTCATCTGTTGTCCAGTTCCATAGGTAGCCAATAAAGGCCAGAACAAAGAAAGATCTTGTAGTTGAGGAATCACTTTTTCAATTCCAGTAATAACAATATGTGTTTTGGGAAAAGCAGCACTGAGTCTTGCATTGCCTTCATTTTCAGTTATGGCAATACTCCCTGTTTCTGGAATCAAAAAGTTTGCACCGGTAACACCTACTTCAGCTTGTACATATTTTTCTCTCATTTTTTCCCTCGCCACCAAAGTCATTTCTTCTGGACTGAGATCGAGTGGTGTATTGAGGTGCTCGTGAAAAACCCTTGCAACATCTTCTTTGCTTTTGTGCATGGCAGGTGTAACAATATGATACGGTGGTTCTTGATCAAGTTGCTGAATATATTCGCCTAGGTCAGTTTCTATACTTTCAATTTGGTGTTTCTCTAAAAAATCATTCAGGTGAATCTCCTCAGTTACCATGCTTTTGCTCTTTACTACAGTCTTGCAGTTCTTTTCTCTACAAATTTTCAATACAGCTTCACACGCTTGTTCAATACTCTCAGCCCAAATAACTTTACCCCCGTTTTTTAAAAAATTAACCTCGAATTTCTCCAACTGAACATCCAGTGTTTCAAGTGCTTTCCACTTGATATTTTTGGCTTTCTCTCTTACAAAATCTAAATCAGCGAATTGTTTTTTCCCAACGGGCACTACAGCGTCGTATTTACCAATATTGTAATTGATGGTCTTCCTGTGTTTTAGGTCTGCCGCCTTATCAAAACTCTTTTGCTTAAATTTTTTGGAAGTATCTATCATGCCTATTTATTTTTTATCGGGTTTAACATGCGAATAAAATTCATTAGCCACTTGGTCTAAAGCCTCGTAAAAAGATTTACCATACATCCGCTCTAAAGGCTCCTTTAGGAATTTATATACGGGCACTTTCAATTCTTCTCCAAGTCTACAACCTGGCCCACACAGGGTTTCTCTAGGCTCATAATTTAGCATCTCATGATCCGAATACCTGCTTTTACTTCTTTTGATTGGGTAAAGATGGCAGGAGATGGGTTTTTTCCATTTGATTTCTCCTCTGTTATAGGCCTCTTCAAATGTGCATTTGATTACCCCCGCTTTATCTTTATATCCGAAGGCGCAAATTTTTTCGTTCACGGTAGGTGTTACCCAACCAAACTCCCGATCATACCGATACAGTCCATTTCTCTCCACTTCTTCCCTTCCTTCAGGCGTCATGGACCCCTTTACTTTTTCATATGCCTGTACCACCTCCTCTAACTCATTATCCATCAGAGGAGCACCAGCATCTCCATCTTCACAGCACCCACCTTTACATTTACTGATGTTACACACGAATTCTCCTTCGATAATTTCGTCGCTCACAAGAATTTTATCAATTACAATCAAGGAAATCTATTTTTACAAAAATAGGATTTATTCAATACCCCTTGAAGGCGATGTTTGCACATTGAAATCACAGACTCATCATCTCTTTGAAACGAACGGCCTGTCTTCTAGAAACTTCAATTTTTTCACCCCCTTTAATTTCCAGAAGAAGTCCCCCATTAAAAAAGGGCTCTACCTTGTCAATCATTCTTAAATTGACAATATGTTTTCGATTGGCCCGAAAGAAAGTTTTCGGATCTAGTCGCTCTTCCAAAGAATTCAAAGATTTTAAAATCAGTGGCTTATTGGCACCAAAAAAAACCCTTGCATAATTGCCTACAGATTCAAATAGCCGAATTTCAGCAAGTTTTACAAACCAGCATTTTTCACCGTCTTTTACAAAGACCTGATCAAGGTCACTTAAGAAATTTCTATTTTCACTCCTCCCTTCGTTCACAATTAGATCTCGATCATCTTGAAACACCAGTTTCTGAATCGCATCAGATAGTCTTTTAGGATCGATAGGCTTAAGCAAATAATCCAAGGCATTTACTTCAAAAGCCTTCAATGCAAATTCATCATGGGCGGTAGTAAAAACAACAATAGGCACCCGCTCCAACTCTTCCAAAAGAACAAACCCCGTTTTTACAGGCATCTGTATATCTAAAAAAATAAGTTCTGGGTTTAGTTCTTCAATAATTTTACGCGCTTCATCTACATTAGCCGCTTCACCAACCACTTCAATTTCTGGGTAATCTACCAGCATTTTTTTAAGCTCATTTCTCGCCAATCGCTCATCGTCAATAATCACTACAGTTTTTCTCATGGTATTCATATTTAATTCAAGGGAATTATAACTTTTGCTTCAACTTGTTTAGCATCGGTTTGGGTAATGCTAAATAAAGCCTTATTCCCAAAAATAAGACTCAACCGATTGGATGTACTTTGTAAGCCAAAACCTTCATGTCCGTCTTGCATCTCTAATTTTCCACTATTGATAACGCGTAAAGTATAGAACCCTTCATCCTCATTTGTTGCGATTGTGATCTGGCCTGCTTCAACTTGTTTGCCAATTCCATGCTTAATCGCATTTTCCACCAAGGTCTGCAACATCATGGGAGGGATGGGGTGGTCAAGCGTATCTTCATCAATTTTGTAAACTACTTTCAACCTATCTTCAAACCTGATCAATTCTAATGCCAAATAATCTTTCACAATATCAAGTTCTTTTTTTAATGTAATAATTTCAAGTTGATCAGATTGCATACTTGATCGTAAAATATTACTCAAGCCAGTTACTGCTTGTCTAGCCCTCGTTGGATTTTCATCGATTAAGGCCCTTATGCTATTCAATGCATTAAAAATAAAATGTGGATTGATCTGCGATTTGATTGTTTTTAATTCTAGCGATTTTACCAAGGCTTCAAGCTGGAGGTTGTCTAGCTGGTTTTTCCTTGATTCAGAAACGTAATGATAAATGAAATAAATACAGTTCCAAATAAAGAGATAAATAAAGGAAGAGAACATGTTGTTTATGATCTTCTGCAAGAGTTCAAACCTGGCTTCCTCTTTGTACTCAAGGTTCAACAATATACTCAAATGCGTTTCTATGGTACCAAGCAAAACAGCAAAAACAATAGAAACCAAGACAAACCCTACCAACTGCAGGTTCAAATTTCTTTGTAATAACCGCATACGCTTAATCAGTTGTCTCATGAAATGAGACATAAAAAGTCCTACAACAACATACACACTGATGCGCAGAACAAATTGCTGATCGAACAGATTATAGGTTAATGCAAAGAATATATTGACACCTGTAAACAAGGTCCATCCCAACCCTTGAAAAAGCCAATACTTTGGTATTTTATTTAGTTTGTTTAACATCCAACACCAAAACTATCAAAAGGGGACTATTAAAATCTTGTTTTTTTTATTAAAGGCGTTTTGGTGCGGTTAACTGGCAAGTTTTTTTGATTAACTTTAACCAAGCAAGGCGTGGGCAAATCCGAACAAATTATTAGCTTGGATGTTTACAATGCTGCACCCAAAAACCCAGGAATGAAGATAGAACCAGGCGTATTACTTCAAAAAATCGACTCCCCAGAGGATTTAAAAAAACTGGGAAAAGAGGAATTATACAAGGTTTGTGATGAACTCAGGCAATATATCATAGACATTGTGAGTATTCATGGAGGACATTTCGGTGCCAGTTTGGGTGTAATTGAATTGACCGTGGCCCTACATTATGTTTACAATACACCCTATGATCAATTGGTATGGGACGTAGGTCATCAAGCATATGGACATAAAATACTAACCGGCAGACGAGATAATTTTCATACAAATAGAAAATATGGTGGTCTAAGTGGATTCCCAAAAAGAAGCGAAAGTGAGTATGACACCTTTGGTGTTGGCCATTCGTCCACTTCCATCTCAGCTGCCCTGGGTATGGCTATTGCTGCCAAACACAAAAAAGAGCACGATAGAAAGTCGGTAGCCGTTATTGGAGATGGTGCTATGACCGCTGGTATGGCTTTTGAGGCGATGAACCATGCAGGAGTTGCAGAAGCAGACGTTTTGGTGATTTTGAACGACAACAACATGAGTATCGATCCCAATGTTGGTTCGTTACGGGAATACCTAACCGACATTACCACATCGCATACGTACAATAAAATCAAAGACGATATTTGGAATACGCTTGGCAAACTTCCAGTTGGCGGAAATTTTTCCAGAGAAATTGCAGGTAAATTAGAACAAAGTATAAAAGGTTTCATCAGCAACAGCAGCAATCTGTTTGAATCAATGAAGATGCGCTATTTCGGACCAATCGATGGACACAACATCACAAAGTTGGTAGATACCCTCAAAGATTTAAAAGACATACCTGGTCCGAAACTCTTGCACATCATCACCACCAAAGGCAAGGGTTATGCACTAGCAGAAAAAGACCAGACCAAATGGCATGCACCTGGCTTGTTTGATAAAGTGACTGGCGAGATTTACAAAAAAACATTTGATGTGCCACAAGCTCCTAAATACCAGGATGTGTTTGGTAAAACCATCATTGAATTGGCCAAAAAGAATGAAAAAATTTTTGGCATAACCCCCGCCATGCCATCAGGATCTTCACTTAAATTCATGATGGATGAAATGCCTGATCGTGCAATCGATGTAGGCATTTGCGAACAACACGCTGTTACACTCAGCGCAGGAATGGCTACACAAGGCTTGCGTGTTTTTTGTAACATCTACTCCTCATTTATGCAACGCGCATATGACCAAGTGGTACATGATGTTGCCATACAAAAACTACCCGTTGTGTTCTGCTTGGATAGAGCAGGATTAGTGGGTGACGACGGACCTACACACCATGGTGTATATGATATCGCTTACATGCGTTGTATTCCCAACATGGTTGTTTCTTCACCAATGAATGAAGCAGAATTAAGAGACCTAATGTATACATCACAATTGGAAAGCACAAAACTCCCTTTTGTTATTCGCTATCCAAGGGGTGAAGGAGTGATGCCTGAATGGCAGACCGAAATGAAAGAAATTCAAATTGGAAAAGGCAGAAAATTGAAGGACGGAAAAGATATTGCAATACTCAGTTTTGGTCACCCTGGTAATTTTGCTTCTGCAGCCATCCGAAACCTGCGGACTGAAGGAATAACACCAGCGCATTACGACTTGAGATTTGTTAAGCCATTGGATGAAGAAATGCTGCATGAAGTATTTACCAATTATTCTAAAATTATCACTGTAGAAGACGGCACTGTAGTTGGTGGAGTTGGATCAGCCATCTTAGAATTTATGTCGCAACACAATTACACAGCAACAGTGAAGATTTTGGGAATCCCAGACCGCCTAGTGGAACACGGTTCTCAAAAAGAATTACATCGCGAATGTAATTACGACACGGAAGCAATCATGGATACAGCGAGACAATTAATAGGTGCTACAGTGAAGGTTATGCATTGATATCGAACTGCACATCTTCAGCCCTACCTTCAATGAATTCAATGATGAAGTTATTTCGTCCCTCACCAATGATGATAGACATATAATTTAGTTGCACCAATTCAAGGACGGTCAAGAATACAAAAATGGCATGAAGTCTATCCTGACAAACATCAAACATTTTTTCAAAAGACAGTGTCTTTTCTCTGGAAGTTAGCTCAAGCACATAATCTCTTGTCTCCTCCATGGTATAGTTATACCGATATACCACGTGTTGGGGTTTATTTTGACGATCGTGCAAACGTTGCATCACTTTTTCAAAGACTTTCATCAGCTTGAAAAGAGAAATGGATTGGATTTCTGTTCCTTCCGCCGCTTCCTCACCTACCGCATGTAAATCGTTTTGTAAATTCCCGCGCTTCATCGTGAACATCCGCTCTTTCTCCAATTCAGCCATCTTGATGGAAGCTTCTTTGAATTTCTTGTATTCAAGAATCTTATCAATCAACTCCTGCCTTGGATCAATTTCATTACCCTGATCATCCAGTTCCTTCCTGGGCAACAATAATTTTGCCTTAATCCTTATTAGGGTGGAAATAAAAAGTATAAACTCGCTACTCAACTCAATGTTGTCCTCTTCAGATTGTTTGATGAAAGCAAGGAAGTCGTCAATAATTCTCTTGATAGGAATATTGTAGATATCCAATTCATCTCTTTCAATGAAGAACAGCAAAAGATCAAAAGGACCTTCAAACTGAGGCAGGGATATTTGGTAGGATGTAGTATTCAATGCTTTACTTATTAAAGATGGTGGACAAATATAGAGAAATGAAATGGATGATTGGCCGGTACTGTGCTAAAAAAACCGACATTTGCCCATCAATTCTAATACATGAAGTGGTTGCTGTTTTTCGCACTTTGTTTCATCTGGGGAAGCTCCTTTATCTTAATTGCAGAGGGACTAGAAACCATGAGCCCTTATCAAGTTGCTTCCATCCGGATCATATTTGCAGGGTTCTGCTTTCTGCCCTTGCTTGGCAAAGCCATTAAAGAGACCCCAAAAGAAGCTATAAAGCCAATTGTAATTTCAGGCTTTTTAGGTTCGTTTTTTCCTGCTTTTTTCTTTTGCATTGCACAAACCCGAATTGATAGTTCATTAGCAGGTATTTTAAATGCACTAACCCCTATTTTCACTATAGCCATAGGAATATTCTTCTTCCAGCTTCAAATTGGCTGGTTAAAATGGATAGGTATTTTTATTGGTTTCGTTGGTATGTTAATTATCAACCTTGGAGGTGTGCATGGCATTAATTATGATCATTTGGCCTACTCCCTGTTTGTTTTACTCGCTACAATTTTCTACGGCCTAAATGTAAATGTGGTAAACAAATACGTTCAAAATGTTACCCCCCTAAACATCGCAACAATTGCGTTTACCTCACTTATTCTGCCTTCTTTGATGATTTTGGTAGCCACTGGCTATTTTTCAGACCCTAACCTGGTAAATGGAAACTGGACGAAAGGGACCTTCATCGCAGGATTCTTGGGGATCATCAATACGGGAGTAGCTTCTGTAATTTTTTACTACCTGATGAAAAAAGCAGGTCCGGTTTTTGCCTCAACCGTAACCTACATTATTCCTTTTGTAGCCTTAGGATGGGGACTTTACGCAGGTGAAACAGTTACATCTGTTCAATTAGGAGGTATGGCAATTATTCTCTTGGGAGTAAGATTGGCCAACAAATAGCATTAGATACTCATTATTTCCTTCTCTTTTGAAGCCAAGTTTTTTTCTACCAATGCAATAAACTTATTGGTCATTTCCTGAATTTCTTTCTCACCATCTTGAGCAATATCCTCACTCAAGCCATTCTTTTGCAGCTTCTTAACCTGTTCAATTGCATCCCTTCTGATATTACGTATGGCGATTTTAGATTGTTCCCCTTCGTTTTGCACTCTTTTTACAATCTCCTTTCTTCTTTCCTCTGTGAGTGGGGGAAGAAAAATACGAATGATGGAACCATCATTCTGAGGGTTTACCCCCAGGTTAGCCGCTATAATTGACCTTTCAATAACTTGTAGCATGTTTTTTTCCCAAGGCTGAATGGTTAGCGTTCTGGTATCAACAACTGAAATATTTGCAACCTGAGCAACCGCTGTTGGTGAACCATAATAATCTACAAACAGGCCATCGAACATTTGTGGGTTTGCCCTTCCAGCTCTTATTTTTACCAACTCAGCTTCCAAATGTGAAATCGCCTTTTCCATTGTAGAATTGGCTTCCGTGATGTATTGTTGAAGTTCCTCAGACATAGTTCAAAATTTCAAATGCAAATCTAAGGAATGAAGTGGAATGCACACAAGAAAACTGACAAGATCAGTTGTTTAATTCCAGGCTGTTAAAACTTCTTTTACCCTGAAAAGCATATTTACTAACCCCTAATTTGTGATTTTCTTTTTGATTGGGCTTGTTTCGGTTTATAGAGAATATCCAAGCAGTCAAAATACCTGATACCAAGAGCGCTCCAACCATCACATTGATTCCCAATGGTTGCAAAGAATAAGCCAATAAAAGATTGGCCAATGACAATGCAACTAAAATGATAGTGACTTTTACGTGCGCGTATCCTTTGTTAAGAAGAAGGTGGTGGATATGATTAACGTCTCT
>CAMDFC010000055.1 GCA_945897185.1 Chitinophaga pinensis
TCATGCTTTTTTTTATAAATTTACATAACATAGTCATTATATGATAAAGCCATTTCTTTTTTTCATCTTAGCGAGTTTTATAGCTACACAGACATTTGCCCAGCGTGAAGTTGATCAATTCAATAAAAAAAGAGATGCAAAACTTGAGAAAAGGAATAAGATTAATGAAATTATTCGAAACGAAGAGGAAGGGGTGCCTGCCTTTGCTAAACACAGCTTGTTTAGTGTAAAGATGCACCACGACGGGTATGGAATCGCTTACGAAAAAGGCTGGATGAAAACGCCCTATAAATCAACTATTTTTCAATTTGAATTGTCCGAGAAAAGACATCCCAAAGAAGAAAAACAAGGAAATACTAATTTTTCAAGTTCAGGGTTTGTTATTTTTGGACGACCTTTTGTTTACGGCAAGCAAAATATTTTCTACCAAGCCAAGGCAGGATTAGGTAAGCAATTAATGATTGGAGGCAAAACAAATAAAAATGGGGTTGGTGCTTATTTTGTTTTCGTAGGTGGTTTTTCTGCTGGTTTGGTAAGACCTTACTACCTAGAGTTTAATGCTTTACCCGATAACCTAAAATTAAAATTTACAGAACAAAACAGATCACAGTTCCTTAATCCAAATGCCATTATTGGAGGCACTGGTCTTCAAAAGGGTTGGAATGAGCTGAAATTCAATCCTGGTGCTTATGCCAAAGCTGGACTCCGTTTTGATTGGGCCAGGTTCAATCAAGTGGTTACAGCTATGGAATTTGGTTTTGGTGTAGATTATTACAGCAAAGAAGTAATACAAATGGTTGACAATCCGGGTAAATCTTTCTTCCCCACAGGTTATGTAGGTTTGGTTTTTGGTAACCGCAAGTAATGTAACTTTGTCCTCAATTCTTGAATTATGAGTTGTGGTACAAATACAGTAGCAAATGAATTAGAGCCGAGACAAAAAAAGCCAGACTGGTTAAGGGTTCGTCTACCCATTGGCGAGGGTTATAAACACGTGAGGTCACTCGTAGATACCCATAAACTTCATACTATTTGTGAGAGTGGAAATTGTCCAAATATGGGCGAATGTTGGGGTGCAGGTACTGCCACTTTCATGATATTGGGTAATGTATGTACCCGTAGTTGTGGGTTTTGTGCAGTAGCAACAGGCAGACCTGATGCAGTAGATTGGGACGAGCCTCAACGGGTTGCCGAAGCCATACATTTGATGAAAGTGAAGCATGCCGTAATCACTTCTGTAGACAGGGATGAATTACCTGATGGAGGAAGTATTATTTGGAACAATACCATCAAGGCAGTTAAGTCATTGAATCCTGATACAACACTTGAGACGCTTATCCCTGATTTCAGGGGATTTGAAGATCAAATTCAAAGAATTATAGACGCAGCACCAGAGGTTGTTTCACATAACATTGAAACAGTAGAACAACTTACTAGAAAAGTAAGAATTCAAGCAAAATATTGGAGAAGCATGGAAGTGCTTAGAAAACTGAAACAGGGAGGCATGCGCACCAAATCTGGTATAATGTTGGGTCTTGGTGAAACCAAGGAAGAAGTGATACAAACCATGAAAAATTTGGCAGACAATGGCATTGATGTGGTTACTATCGGACAATACCTTCAACCTACTAAAAAGCACTTGCCTGTAAATCGATTTGTACATCCAGATGAGTTTGTGGAATACAAAGAAATCGGTTATGAGCTCGGTATAGATTATGTAGAATCCGGACCCTTGGTTAGGTCTTCCTACCACAGTGAAAAACATGTTATTCCTGGGTATGGAAGAGCACAATGGGAGAAAGAAAAAAGGGTTAAGCCCCTTTAGTTGGATTTATTTTCCCAAACCAAAGCACTGGCTCCCAAGATAGCAGCATCTGATTCCTTCAGGTGACTTATCAGAATTTTAACCTTATCCTGAAACACTTGTATTAAGCTGTCTTCCATGCTTTTTCTGGTTGGTTTCAATATAAGATCACCGGCTTTTGTTAATCCTCCAAAAAGTATAATGGCCTCAGGACTGCTGAACATTACGGCATTGGCCAAGGCCAATCCCAAAATCTTCCCCGTATACTCAAATATTTCTAAAGCCAACTTATCTCCCTTTATGGCAGCATTATACACCGTTTTAGAATCTAAATCTTCTTTGCTTATATTTCTAAGTAAACTATCTTCTTTGCTTTTTTCTAGAAGTTCTAATGAAGTTAATCTCACACCTGTTGCAGATGCATAACTTTCTAAAGAACCTCTTTTACCGGTTCCTTCGTGTATTCTACCATCTGGAATTACAATGGTATGGCCCAATTCGCCCGCAAACCCATCATGTCCGTATATCAACTGACCATTTGCAACGATACCACTGCCTACGCCAGTTCCCAAGGTAATCATAATGAAATCTTTCATCCCCTTGGCAGCACCATACATCATTTCTCCAATTGCGGCAGCATTTGCATCATTGGTAAGCGTAACAGGCAGTTTAAATTTCTCGCTCATCAACTTGGCTAGCGGAATAATTCCTTTCCAAGGTAAATTAGGGGCATATTCAATTGTCCCGCTGTAAAAATTTCCATTAGGAGCGCCAACACCCACTCCGATTATTTGATCAATACCACCTGCCTTGTCTATCAATTCAAGAAGATGCACATAAAGTTCATCAATATACGGCTCTATCTCTTTGTGCTTTTTGGTAGACATCTCCCCAGAAAACAAAACATTACCATCCCTGTCTACAATACCATATTTGGTACCTGTTCCACCAATATCTATTCCAATTGCTATCTTTTTTCCACTCATGCTTGGCATTTATTTTTAGTGAGATGCTGCAACTTGAGCATCAACATCAAGACCTTGTTTTTTTAATACTGATTTGGTTTGAATAGCATGCCAAGCAAGATAAGCAAAGCAAATTAAAGGAACCAAATAGGAGAGTTGCGTAAAGGTGTATATGTTTGGATCTGAACTAGATTCCATATCAATTATAGCTCCTTGCATTGGGGGAATAATTGCACCTCCTAAAATCATCATGATCAAAAATGCGGAACCCTGACTTTGGTATTTTCCAATGCCGTTTACACCCAATGCAAAAATACATGGCCACATTACCGAGCAACATATTCCACAACTGATAATAGCAAAATTGGCAATCATCCCAGTATTGGTTAATGCAACCACCATGGCAACACAACCTAAAACGGAAACCGTCAACAAGAGCTTAACAGGTTTTTCTTCAGCAAATAAAAATGCGATAACGGCAATTGCAATGCAGAATGGATAAGGAAGAAATTCACTTATGTTATTTCCTTTAATCAGGTTAACCAACAGGATAACACCAAAGGCAACATAAGGAACCACAATAACCATGATGCGTTTCATTTTTTTGCTAAAATTGAAAACACTCACTGCCCCCGTCCATCTACCAATCATCATAGAACCCCAATACAAAGAAATCAAATGAGAGATGCTTGCTTCGTCGTAACCACCAAAAGCATTTTTCTTTAGCAAAGCACCAAAATTGTTGTCGATGGTAACTTCAACTCCAACATAAATAAAGATGGCAATCATACCCAAAACCAATTGTGGATAGGCCATTGCACCCCAACCATCGGGGTTTTTCTTTGCCATAGTCATCGCAGCAAACAACAACAAAAGAATGATGGTGAGAGAGGCCAAGATGATGATACTTTTGCTTATTCCGGTAAAGTTTTTCACCCAGTCTGAAAATAAAACAGGGAGAAATACAATACCAATTAAAAGAAGCAAAGAGGTAGCTTTTGGACTTTTCTCAAGTTTCTCATCTGATGTTGTCTTTGGAAGTTTTGCGTAGGCAAAAATGAATGAAGCCAAAATGAACAAGCCAGCAAGGAAGAAATAAAGTGTTTGGATATTTTCGATAGAGGCCTCTTTTTGGCTGGTGATACTTCCAAAGAGTAGGAAGCTAACAACCAATGGACCAAGTAAGGTGCCAAATGAATTAACACTACCGGCCATGTTCAAGCGGTGAGTTCCTGTCTCTTCACTTCCCAAAGCCACAGCAAAAGGCTGGGCGGATGTTTGTTGCAAAGAGAAGCCCAAAGCTATTATGAAGAATGCAACAAGTATCATGCCAAAACTTGCGTTCTCTGAACCACTAATTAATGCAAGTGCAATTGCACCAACAACTGAAATCAGCAATCCGTATACAATGCCTTTTTTATACCCAATTTTATTTAGTAGATCTGTACCACTCACCACTGAAAACAAGTAAAGTAGTAGAGATCCATAAAAATAGGCACCATAGAAGGCTGAGCCAATCAACTGAGACTGAATTTGATCCAGTTCAAAGAATTTTTTACAAAAAGGTATAAATATACTGTTTGAGGCTGCTACAAAACCCCAGAAAAAGAAAACGGTAATTAGTACGCCAAATTGAGACCATTTGGTTTGTTGGTTCATATGCTAGTTTGTTTTAAGACCCTTAAAATAATTATATTTATTTACCTATAAAATTTTTTGTTCCCACATGGGTTAAGTTTTATTCGTTAAATTGGCTCAAACTATGGTCTTCCTATGGATATCCTTCATGTAAGTGCAGAATGTTATCCTGTTGCAAAAGCAGGTGGTTTAGGTGATGTTGTTGGTTCCTTGCCTAGATTTCAAAGAGAAAAAGGTCACAATGCGGCTGTTGTTATGCCCATGTACAGAACACCTTATTTGGATTCACACCAGTGGGAATTGGTGCATAAGTCCTCAACTAACCTAGGGCAATGGACGTTTGACTATTCAGTTATTAAGGAACAGTCGGATACACAGGGGTTTCCTTTGTACCTTCTAGATATTAATGGTTTACTTGATCGTGAAAAGGTATATGGCTACGATGACGATACTGAACGATTTTGTGCATTTCAAATTGCTGTTGTTCATTGGTTAAATTCCTGGCAACAACTTCCCGAAATAGTTCATGTTCACGACCATCACGCAGGGCTCATTCCTTTTATGATGCAACATTGTTATGCTTTTAAAAGACTGCAGGAAGTTAGAACCATACTAACAATCCATAATGCACAATACCAAGGTGCATTTGGTTGGGATAAAACTATATATATACCACATTGGGACAGCTGGAAAAGAGGGATGCTGGAATGGGAAGGGCAGATCAATCCATTGGCTTCAGCAATAAAATGTTGCTGGAAGGTTACTACTGTAAGCAATACTTACATGAATGAACTTAGAACGATGAGTAATGGACTAGAGCCATTGTTTGATTACGAAAAAGGAAAATGCACAGGAATACTTAATGGAATTGATTACGCAGTTTGGGATCCCCAAGAAGACAAATACATTCAAGATCATTTTAATTCGGTAAATGTTCAGAATGGGAAAGCAAAAAACAAAAAATTGCTCTGCGATAAATTTAGGTTGTCCATTGACAAACCATTATTTATTTTTATCGGAAGGCTTGTTGGAGAAAAAGGGGCGGACCTTCTTCCTCAAGTAATTAAAGATAGTTTCAGATATATTGGAAGAAAAATGAATTTTCTGGTCTTGGGAAGTGGGGAGCTTGAAACTGAAACTAGACTAAAGCGGTTGACTTCAATTGCAGAAGAAGATTACGCATCTTATATTGGATATAATGAAACACTCAGTCACCTAATGTATGCTGGGGCTGATTTTTTATTAATGCCATCTCGTGTTGAACCCTGTGGCCTAAATCAATTGTATGCCATGCGCTATGGTACAATTCCTTTGGTTAGACGAACTGGGGGGTTAATAGATACTGTTATTGATATGGGAGACCCGGATGGCTATGGGATTTCTTTTAACCACACTGCTGTTGGAGATATTACTCATGCCATTTACAGGGCGGTTCGTTTACATGCAGAAAATGAAACTTTTAGCAGTTTAAGACAAAAAATTATGGCTCTCGATTTTAGTTGGAACATGAGTGCGGATCAATATCTTTCCCTTTACAAAAGTTTTGATTAAATTACTGCTAATACTAACATATGAATAAGACTGTTATAGCAATAATCTTAGGTGGAGGTGCAGGATCAAGACTTTCTCCGCTCACATCAACCAGAAGCAAGCCAGCTGTACCTATCGCTGGTAAATACCGACTTGTAGATATTCCAATTTCCAATTGCTTGAACTCAAATATTGGTCGCATTTATGTGTTAACACAATTTAATTCAGCTTCGCTCAATAAACACATCAAGAATACCTATCATTTCAGCGCTTTTAGTTCAGCTTTTGTCGATATCATCGCAGCTGAACAAACACCCGATAACCCCGCATGGTTCCAAGGTACTGCTGATGCAGTAAGACAATCACTTAGACATCTTTCTCAACAAGATTTTTCTCATGTATTTATACTTTCTGGAGACCAATTGTATCAAATGGATTTTCAGGAAATGATTGATAACCATGTAAATGCCAAGGCTGATATTTCTATTGCTACGATTCCTGTGAATGCGAAAGAAGCTACGGAGTTTGGTATCATGAAAAAAGGCCCCTCTAATGTGATTGATTCTTTTATTGAAAAGCCTAACCATGATGTACTTGACCAATGGGTGAGTGATACCGGTGAACGAATGCAAAAACAGAAACGCGACTACCTGGCTAGCATGGGTATTTATATTTTTTCTAAAAGAGTGCTCTACGATTTATTGCAAGAAGAGGTAAAAGATGCTACCGATTTTGGTAAAGAAATAATTCCGTATTCAATTAGTAAGTATAACATACTTAGTTATCAATACGATGGATACTGGACGGATATCGGAAATATTCATTCTTTTTTTGAAGCGAATTTGGCACTTACACAAGACATTCCTGAATTTAACCTTTTTGATAATTCAAAGGCAATTTATACAAGAGCCAGGATGTTGCCTCCAGCTAAAATTAGTGGAACAACTTTAGAGAAAACACTTATAGCCGAAGGTTGTATCATCAATGCATCTAGGGTAGAAAACTCGGTAATCGGAATCAGAACCAGAATTGGGTATGGAACTAGTGTGGTTAGTTGTTATATCATGGGCACAGACTTTTATGAAACGCTTGAAGAAATGAATGCGTCTACAAGTAACGGGTTACCTAAACTGGGTATAGGGGAGCGCTGTTATATAAAAAATGCAATCATTGATAAAAACTGTCGTATTGGTAACGACGTTAGAATAAATGGGGGAAAACATTTAGAAAATATTGATCATGCACTGTATGCTATAAAAGAAGGAATTGTAGTCATCAAAAAAGGCGCAGTTATTCCTGATGGTTTTGTGATCTAAGCGTAGACTTAAAATTAGAAGTTAGAGCAATAATTCCACTCGATCTTGAGATCCCGGCTAAAGGTTTTCAGATTTTTGAACTTAAAAAATAAATGTCAAAATCAAGCCCAAATAACTCAGATATACCTACAAAACCTTACGAGGAACAACATTTCATAGACACTTCAAAAACTGTCTGGAATTATTCGTTATTTAGTGATGAAGTAATCAAAAAATTTCAAGAGGGGACTTTATACAATGCCTATGCTTTTTTTGGTAATCAACAAATTACTGTATTGGGAAATTCTGGTACCTATTTTGCTGTTTGGGCGCCAAACGCAACTGAGCTGAGTATAGTCGGAAATTTCAACGATTGGAAAGAGAATAAGCACCCACTGTATGTAAGATTAGATAAAAGTGGAATTTGGGAAGGATTTATTCCAGATTGCAACAGGGGAGAGGTTTATAAATACGCAATCAATGGTTTTCAAGGAAAAAAAATTCAAAAAGGTGATCCCTTTGCACATTATTGGGAAAAGAAACCCCTTACAGCCAGTATAACCTGGAATTTTGAATACAAATGGAAAGATAGTGATTGGATGACCACCAGGGAGAAACACAATTCGTTGAATTCTCCCTATTCAATTTATGAAGTTCATCTGGCAAGTTGGATGAGACCTGACCCATTTGATGAAGAGTCGTATTTCAGCTTTTGGGAAATTGCAGAACGTTTAGTTCCATACGTAAAAGAAATGGGGTTTACCCATGTTGAAATCATGCCTGTAATGGAGTATCCTTTTGATGGCAGTTGGGGGTATCAAGGCACTGGTTACTTTGCTCCCACATCTAGATTTGGTCATCCTGAAGAATTTATGGCCATGATTGATGCCTTTCATAAGGAAGGAATTGGTGTAATTCTTGATTGGGTTCCTTCTCATTTTCCTTATGATAGTCATGGTTTATTTATGTTCGATGGAACACATACGTATGAGTATGCAGATATGCGCAAAGGGTATCATCCTGATTGGAACAGCTATATTTTCAATTACAAAAGAGGAGAAGTGAAATCTTTTCTCATCAGCAATGCCCGTTTCTGGTTTGATTGTTTTCATATTGATGGATTGAGGGTAGATGCAGTTTCCTCCATGCTAAAACTGGATTATTCAAGAACAGATGGAGAATGGGAGCCCAATGAATATGGAGGTAATGGTAATATTGAAGCCATCTCTTTTTTGAAAGACATGAACAAGATGGTCTACAGCGATTTTAAGGGTGTACAAACCATTGCAGAAGAGGCCACCAATTGGCCAGGCGTTTCTAAACCTACTTATGCTGATGGATTGGGATTTGGCATGAAATGGATGATGGGGTGGATGCACGATACTTTAAGGTATTTTAAACAAGATCCTTTGTTTCGTCAGCAACAACAAGACCAGCTTTCATTCAGTATGATGTACTATTTTGATGAAAATTTTGTTTTGCCGCTGAGTCATGATGAAGTAGTGCATGGAAAGTCCCCTATGATTTATAAAATGCCAGGTGATGAATGGCAGAAATTTGCCAATCTTCGTTTGTTGTATACCTATATGTTTACCCATCCCGGTGCTAAATTACTTTTTATGGGTAATGAATTTGGTCAGACTGAAGAATGGAATTACAAAACGGCACTTCGATGGGATTTGCTGCAATTTGAATGTCATAAGGGAATGAAAAACTGTGTCTCAGGACTGGCACATTTGTTAAAAAAAGAACCTGCCTTGTTTGAAAAGCAGTTTGAATCAGAGGGATTTGAATGGTTGGATTTAAACAAACGATCGGAGTCAGTAATTTCTTTCAAAAGGAAATCTTCACAGCCAAATGAAGAGCTGATTATAATTCTCAACATGACTCCTGTAGAGAGAATTGAGTGGAAAGTTAAAGTGCCTGAGCAGGAAATTTGGGTCGAAATTTTTAATAGCGATGATATGCACTATTGGGGCACAGGAAATTACATGAATGATATCTTACAATTACCCGAGATGCTAAATAATGATGCTCATTATCAACTTACACTTACTTTACCGCCCTTGGCTGGGATTGTGTTGAAGCGGAGCAGCTGAAAATTACATTTTCTCAGGTACGTTTATACCAAGTAACAACATGCCAGAAGAAAGTATGGTTGCAACCAATGACGCAAGCTTTAACCTCAATTGTTTCTTTTCTTCATTCTCTGCATTAACTATACTTAGGGCCGCATAAAAAGAATTAAAGGATTGTGCCAATTGAAAAAGATAAATAGCAATCGTTGAAGGGTCTAGTGAATCAGCAGCTTGTTTTAAATTTTGTTCAAATTGTTCCGCTAACAATAGCAGTTCTTTTTCTGAAGGATGAAGTGCTAAATTGAAAGTATTTAAAGAAACATCAATTTCAGATTTTCTCAACACGGATTTAATTCTTGCATGGGTGTATTGAATAAATGGGCCTGTAAATCCATGAAAATCGATTGATTCCTCTGGATTAAAGATCATTTTTTTCTTTGGATCCACCCTCAATAAGAAAAATTTGAGTGCGCCAATGCCAATGGTGTCATAGAGCGATTCTAATTCATCTTCATTAAAGTCCTTTACTTTTCCAAGACTTCTTTTATGTTCTGATGATATTGAAATCATTTCATCAATCAAGTCATCTGCATCCACAACAGTGCCTTCTCTGCTTTTCATTTTTCCAGTGGGTAATTCAACCATACCATAGGATAGGTGATGTATTCCATCCGCATAGGGGAGTCCAAGTTTTTTACAAATGAGTTGCAAAACTTTCATGTGGTAGTTCTGCTCATCACCCACCACATAAATGCTGGAGTCCATGCCAAATTCTTCATATTTCTTTTGTGCGAGTCCGATGTCTTGTGTTATGTATACTGAAGTGCCATCCTTTCTCAATACCAATTTTTCATCCAAACCCTCGCTGGTGAGGTCTATCCAAACACTACCGTCTTCTTTTCTATAAAAGATATTTTTTTGTAATCCCAATTCTACTGTGTCTTTACCCAGCAGGTAAGTATCACTTTCATAATAAGTCTTTGCAAAGTCGGATCCTATTCGTTTGTAGGTTACCTCAAACCCTGCATACACCCATCCGTTCATGGTTCTCCAAAGTTCCATTAAATCAGGCTTTCCTTTTTCCCAATCTAAAAGCATTTGTTGGGTCTCCTTCATGATTGGCGCTTCTTTTTCTGCAGTGGTCTTATCCATTCCTGTAGAAACCAAATCTTCAACTTCTTGTTTGTAGGCTTCATTGAATTTTACATAGTAATCGCCAACAAAGTGATCACCTTTGGTATGGGTTGAATTTGGAGTTGCGCCATTTGCATATCTTTTCCAAGCAATCATGCTTTTGCAGATGTGAATACCTCTATCGTTAACAATACAGCTTTTAACAACATCGTAGCCATTTGCCTTTAGTATTTCAGCAATACTCCTGCCAAGGAAATTGTTTCTTAAATGACCTAAGTGAAGTGGTTTGTTGGTATTTGGAGAGGAGTACTCAACCATCACTTTTTGTCCATTCATTGGGGCTTTGCCAAAACAAGGATCTTGGTAGTGCTTGTTCAGCATTTCCAATAAGACATTGGGTTTAAGCTCTAGGTTAAGGAAGCCTTTGATGATATTGTAGTTGCCAAACAAATCAGCATGATTAGAAACTAGTTTTTCTCCCAATTGGTTGCCAAGTTCATCCGGACTCATTCTAAGTGACTTAATCAATGAAAATAGCACAATTGTATAGTCGCCTTCAAATTCAGGTTTGGTTGTGTTTACTTGAAAATCCTTTTCAGAAAAGGTGATCCCATACAACTCATTTATTGCCTCAATTGCCTTCTCTTTGATAATATTAATTAGCATAGCTCATTTAGATTGTAACAAATGTACGATTCCCCTTATTTTTATACCATGTATATATGTATCATTTTGGTATTTTTGCCATAACCACAGGCAATGAAAACAATTGAAGTAGCAGATAAATGGTCTAGAAATGAGTTTTTAAATCTTCCATTTCTTATTTACAATGACGATCCCAACTGGGTTTGTCCACTGCTCAATAATATTGAATCAATTTTTAACCCCAAGAAGAACAATTTTTTCAATTTTGGAAAATGTTCCCGTTGGATTTTAGTAGATGAAACTGGAAAAACCATTGGTAGAATTGCTGCTTTTATCAACGATAAAAAGGCTTATAATGAAGCTGTACCAACTGGTGGTTGTGGGTTCTTCGAATGCATCGACAATATAGAAGCTTCAACTATTTTGTTTAATCAAGCAAAAAACTGGTTACAAATGCATGGTATGAAAGCCATGAACGGGCCAATTAATTTTGGAGAAAATGACATGTGGTGGGGTCTACTTGTAGATGGTTTTACTAAGCCATTTTTTGGTATGAACTACAATCCATCTTATTACAAAAAGCATTTTGAACATTACGGTTTTGTTGTTAAGTATGAACAAATTTCCAATAAAATAAATTGCAGGGATAATCTGGCAGAAAAAGTAATGAAAATTGCTAAATGGGTTATTGGTAAAAGAGGTTTTTCATTTAAGCATTTCGACTACCAATACCTCAATCAATTTGCAGATGATTTTAAAGAAATCTATAATGATGCTTGGAAGGATTTTGATAATTTCACAGAAGTCACAGATCTTACAATTCTAGAAACACTAAAAAAGATCAAGTCCATTATGGATCCCAAGCTTATTTGGTTTGCATACGGAAAAACTGGTGAGCCACTCGCTTTTGTAATGATTTTACCAGATGCAAATGAGCTTTTTTATAACTTAAACGGAAAGCTTGATTTGTTTGGAAAACTTAAGTTTTTATGGAATAAAATTACAATCAAGCATACCCGAATGAGAGCCGTAATCATGGGTACAAAGGAGAAGTATCGAAATCAAGGAATTGAATCTTGTCTACTTTTGAAACTCTACGAATATACAAGGCCATTGGTACACTATGAAGAACTTGAAATGTCTTGGGTTGGAGATTTTAATGACAAAATGCTTGCATTACACGAAGCAGTAGGAGGAGTGTTTGCAAAAAAACATACAACCTATATGTATAAATTTATCGATCAATAATTTTATTCATTTTCATTGGTAGCCACAATTCAAAATATACTTGATTTTTTTTATCCAATGTTTAAGCGGTTTTTTGATAAGACCACTTATCGGTATGCGGCTTGTGGCGGTGCAAACACTGTTTTTGATATTCTTCTTTTTTTTATTGGCTATAATTTTATTTTCAAAAAACAAATGGTTGAACTGTCTTTTATTGTAATTAGTCCACATATTGCCGCTTTCTTGATGGCTTTCTTTTTCAGTTTTCCTACCGGCTTTTTTCTAATGAGGTATGTTGTTTTTAAAGAATCTTCTTTAAATGGAAGAGTACAGCTCTTTCGGTATTTCATCTCAGTATGTTTTAGCTTATTTTTAAACTATGTTTTTTTAAAATTTTTTGTCGAACAACTCCATATTTATCCAACAATCTCAAAAGTGTTAATTACTTTCATTGTAGTTGGCTTCAGTTATTTAGCACAGAAATACTTTTCTTTCAAGACTGAAAAAAAAATTTAAATGGATAACGACAGTGAGATGGTTGATATTGTAATTATCGGTGCTGGGCCAATCGGATTGGCCTGCGGCATT
>CAMDFC010000056.1 GCA_945897185.1 Chitinophaga pinensis
ATTAGGAGAAAGAAAAATTAGAGAACAGAATTGAAAGCCTCTGCAAGTTTTAAAGTTAATTTATCGACTAACAATTCATTTGCTTTTGCAGAGTTATAATTCCAATTGTTATTGATGGTCCGCTCTTTCCAAATTCTGAATTGATTGATACACGATTTTTCAAAGTCGTGACAACCATCCTCGTTAAAAGAGCAAACTATTCCCCAATCTGCAGATTCGATAATTTGCTTAGCGGTACTGTTTTCATTTAAAAGAGCAAATATTGGCTTTTGAGTAGTAAATGCATTAAAAAGCTTGCTAGGTGTATAATGAGATTCCGTGCTGCCTAGAATAAAAACTCCAGAACTAGTGCTTATTGCATTTAATACATCAAAATAGGGTATTCGTTCTGGATATTCAAAAATGATGGTTTCAAACAGTCCCATTTCTTTTGCAAGATTTTTAACCGAAAAAGTCTGATCAGTCGTGTTTTTTTTGCCTGTCCCAATGAAATGAAATTCAACATCTTTAAAATCTGCTATATTATTCTTGATGATGGTAAAGAATGATTCTAGAAGTAGTGCAGCCTTAGGCAATAAAGCCCCTGCATAAACTAGCTGAATTTTATTGTCTTGTACAAATGAAGGAGGATTTTTTTGAAAGTCCATAAGTTTTTTTAGCTCTTCGCCATCCCACCCATAAGGAAGTGCAAGTGTTTTAATGGAAGACTTCAAATGGGGATTTCTTTCAAAAATTGGATTAAAATAACCCTCTGCAACACCTGTAATCAAAGAAGCCTTTGAGACTGCCCTTGGTTCTAATACTTTGGAAAACCAGGTACTCCACCAATGACGGCTAAACTTTTTTTCAGAGCCGGGAAAGAAATGAACCCATGGATCGATATAATCGATACCATATTTAACCCCGAATTTCTTATGAAGTAATGGTCCTAGAAGTGATAAATAAAAGGAAGGAATGAAAATATAGACAAAATCAATTTTTTCATTTGATATAATCTCAAAGGCCTTCTTTTTGAGTTGAAAAAATGCTCTTAATCCCACATCTCCAATTAGTCGTGGTTTTGTCAATTTAAACGCGTTAACTCGTTCTACACGTTGACCATGTGGTATTAATTCATTTAAACCCAGGTCGGGTTTTTCCTCATAAAATTTTTCATTAACAGTCAACACAATTGGATTCCAACCAAATTGAGGCAGATATTTTGCAAAAAGTCGTGCTCTATGAACTCCTGTTAAGTTAGAAGGAGGATAGTGGGAGGATATCAGTAAAACCTTAGGCATTGCTATTAATCAAATTCATATGATTCATTAGTTTAGCCTGTTCCGTTTCCCAATTATAAACTTTAGCAGCTAATTGCCTAGAATTATGTTTATAGGATAGCAGTTCACCGGGGTGTCTTAGAATTTGCTTTAAAACTAAAACCAAACTATCAATATCTCCACTAGGGTATATCCAACCAATGTTGCTATGCTCATTAAAAAAATGTTTTTGTGCAGATGTAGAGGTAAAGAGTATAGCGATGCCAGAGGATAAGTAGGTAAAAAGTTTATTTGTAAAAATCAAATCGTTGTTTTCATTGATTTGTGGCTCAATAGCCAAACCAATATCATAATTAGCTGCGATTTCAAATATTTTATCCGGTTCAACGGGCGTTAAAAAAGATAAATCTACTTTCTCATCATTTTTTTCTAAAACTATCCCACGTAAATAATTTTCCATTTCCTTGCTCAAGTCTCCCATGAGGGTTATTGAAAAAGAACCAAGCGGAAATTTTTTCAAACCAACTAACAAATCTTCAATACCTCGTCCCTTTCCGATTGTCTGTGAGAACCAAAAAAGTTTTACTGGTGTTTTTATATGAGTATTGATTGCAAGAGAATTATTAATACAAAATACATTATTAATAATTAGGCTTTCAAGACCAAGAAGATGCCTGTATTGCTCTGTAATAAAAGGACTAGCTGTAGTAATCAGCCGCGCTTTGGGCATCCAATAACTTTCAATAAGAGAGGCTTGGGAGAAACTCAATGATCTACTTGCAGATTGACCACGGTGAAAATCCTCAGCATCAAAAACAAAAGGCTTTTTTACAATAGATGCAATCTTCCCAACTACAGGTAATGCTCCTAAGTTATGCGCAATATACAATGAGGCATGAATAGAGATAGCTGTTCGAAACAACTCATTGAAACAACGACACATTGAACGTTCAGCCCAAAATAATGATGTTGGGAATCGGCTTGCAATTAATCGAAGAAGCTTAAAACGACATCTTGTAAATAAATAAACCAGCTTTTTTGTAAAAGGATTGCCGCCAATCTCAATCCATTTGATTGAAGAATTTTGGGCAACTATTTTCTTGTCTGTATGATAACTCCATTTAGACCAAAAACAATATAAAACAAAGACTTCACATCCATTTTCACTAAACCACAATGCTTCTTTCAAAAGTCTTGGGTTAGTAGAAGGCTGACCAAGTGCCATTAAAACCACCTTACTTTTTTGCTTCAACATACAAACCGTTTGGCCTATGATACTCCCTATCAATTGGTCCATTTTGAAAATCTCCAATTCCAAATTCAACAACCCTAATAGAAATAAATCCTGATTTGCTCAATACATTAAACAATCGATCTTTATCCCAACCACCATAATGTTCATAACCTTGCAAAAAAACATGATTTAATGCATCCATCTTGGTAGGAAAATTTATAGCCCAATCATCTAACCCATAACTTATAGAATTCATTTCGATCCAATCTTTAGACTGATAGGCATTAATGAACTTCTGTGCATCAGGTACAACAACTCTTAAAATTCCATCCTTTTGCAACACATTATAACATGAGTAAAGAAAAAAAGGAAGTTCATCTTTTGGATCAAGATGTTCAAGAAACATTTCTACATGAATGCCTAAACAAGTATTGTCTGAAAAGGGAAGACTTTTCCGACAATCTGTTCTTAAATAAACATTCTTTATTGGAAATAAATCCAGATTGATCCAACCTTGATCCAATCCATACGGCCCACAACCAATATTGACTAATAAGTTTTTTTTTCTTTTAAGAAGATATAATTTATACAAATAAACTGGATGAAATTTATGCATCAATCTTACTATGATAGCATTCAATTCCAATCGACAATGATCAAAAACATGCCTTGTAATTGGCATATTTTTAAAAACATATATTCCAATACGCTGTTTTAATGTCAACTGAACAACTTATTCTTGATATAAATTGAGATAATCATTTGCTATTTTCTTATCACTATATAATTCTTCAGCTATTTGCCTGCATTCATAACGGCTAATCTTACTTATCGATTCAACTTTCACAACCATATCCTCAATTGAATTGCAGAGAAATCCGGTCTTTCCGTTAAAGACCCCTTCTGCCATTCCACCACCAGGAAATGCCAATACTGGGGTTCCGCAAGCATAAGCTTCAGGTAGTACTACAGGAAATGGCTCAAACCATTCAATTGGCAGTAACAGTGCTTTTGCACTTCCTAGCAAATAATTTTTCTGATCATTATCAACTGGACCAATATATACAATAGATGTATCATTGATTTTAGGCTGAATTTCATTTTTGAAATACTCTTTCTCTTCATCAAGCTCTGATATGTTTCCTGCAATAACCAATTTTTGATTTGAAGCCATTGCCACAGCAATTGCTGTATGAAGACCTTTACATCTTTCTATTCTCCCTAAAAAGACCAAAGGTGCGTCAGGAAGTATATTAGGATGAAATGTGAATTTTTCAATCGGAGCACAATTATATATAACTTTCCATGATCCACCTCCTCCAATTCCTGTATTTACAATAGCTTGAGAAACTCCTGTATAAACAATATTCCTTACTTTAATACTATTCAGCCATTTCACATTCTTTGGTGTTATATATCGCATATATGTATGGACCTTGCGAATATTTGACCAAGCAATTGGAAATAACCAAGCTAGTCTCCCAAAATTATGAACGACATCATGAGATTTGATTTCCCTAATTAATACTTTACTCAAAGAAAAAAGTAAACGAAAATTTATTTTTGTAGAACTCTTCCCTGCACTACTTCCATAAATAACTAATCTATCTGGACTTAGACTGCCCGGCCCGGCAACTAGGGTTACAGAATGACCCATTTTTTTGTATTGGCAGGCAATATCATAAACTACCCTTTCTATTCCACCATAGTAAGTTGGGGGAACAGGTATGAAAGAATCCATTAAAAGTAAGATTCTCACTAAATGCTAGAAATTAATTTTACTGTTATAATTGGGATATCTATTTGGCATTAGACATAATAAAAAATCGAAAAGACGTAATCGATATCCAATAAAATCCAGTTGTGAAATTGAAAATTTAGCTTTAATAATATTGAACAAGATTATTCTCGCTTTAATATTCCTGAGATTTCTTTTGGCTATTTTTCGATTAATAGAGTTAATAGCTAAATCAGGATTGCCAATGAAATCAAGTAACATTTGAAAACGCTGATATTTTATCGTAGGGTTATTTTGCTCTTCCTTCATTTGCTGTTCAAGATGCTCTCGCCAATAATATAGATCATTAGGAAAGATCAAGGCTTTATATGAAACAGAAAATTTCAACCACATTTCAGTATCCCCCAGATATTGTTTACCAGAAAAACCACCTAGTGCAATAAAAGCATCACGGCGAAAAATAGATCCAGAAGGAGGTGTCCCAATTGCTTTTCCATGAAAGAAATAGGCATTAAAGAGATCTGAAGGAGTCCATACTTTTAAGGATTGCTTATCTAACCATTTTGGATCTGAAGAAAGCCCAAAGCAGACATTGGGATACTTTTCCATTTCAGAAATCATAATATTCAAACAATCCTGACCTATAATATCATCTGAATCTAGAAACTTGATATACTTTCCAGTAGCATAGGCAACTGCCTTATTTCGATTTAAATAATCACCTAGATTTATATCGTTTCTATAAGCCTTTATTCTACTATCCTTTGAAGCAAACTTTTTGATAATTGACCAAGTAGAATCTGAAGAGGAATCATCAACTATAATAAATTCAAATTCAGAATAAGTAGATACCAATACACTTTGAATACTCTCAGAAATTAATGATTCTCTATTATAAGAAGTCATCAAAACCGATAACGTTACATTGGAAATTAAATTATTCATTGAATTGCACAGTATGACTTCCCTAGTATTTTTGAATACACTCTTTTTCTTATAACTGAAAAATGTGCAGCAATTTTTCTTTTGTTTTGAGATAATTCAGAAACATATTTCTTTTTTTTAAACACATAGTTATCAAAATAATTTAACACCCGTTCTTCCTCAAAATAATTCTTGTGAATTGTCGGTAATACCCATGGTTGTAAAAGTAGATTAGAAAACATAGTTGGATTATTTTCTAATTCCAGGACATGCTCCACCACGTCATGCATATTTTTATATTCATGCACATTTATAAAGCTTTTCGTATTGAACTCTTCGCCGATTCGTTCATTTCCCCAATAAATAGGAATTGAACCAGATGTCATTGCTTCATAAATTTTTTCGGTAGTATAACCAGGAAAAGAACTATTTTCAAAAGAAATAGTAAAACGATAATCCTTAATAAATTGAAGTTTATTTTGAACTGGAAACCCAATATTATTTAAATAAACGCCACCAGAATCAACATGCTTTTGAGAATTTAAAAGTTTAAAAAAATTATTCCGAAAATTAGCATTCGGATTAGAAGAAATTAAATTGCAAAAATTAGGTTTAAGATCTGATTCTGTAAAGTCATTTTGTTTCTCTAGTAAATTTGCTATACTTCCATACATAATATATAACGGTAATCGAAAATTTCTATCGCTATATTCTTCAAAATCAAAACTTAATGAAAAATCTGCCTCCCAATAATTTGGTCGTAAATTTTCAGCTATGTATTGAATTCTTACTGCATTAAAATAGTTTAAATGTTTAAAACCAAAAACACTAAAAAAAAGAAATTCAGGATTGCTGTCATCTAAAATGACATCGTAATGTTTTTTAAATAAATTAATAAAATAATTATTACCTGGATCAAAGTATGGCCAAAAATCACAAAACCAAATACGTATTTGTGAACGCATATTTACTTATTGGAAATACCTCTCAAAATTTTTGTAAGATAGCTTGGGATTAATGGGCTATCCAATCTGCTGCCATATATTTTCTCTTTCTTTCGAATTGTTACAAGTCCAGCAAGAGATTTAATATGATTATTAAACTCAACAACCTGCGCATTTTCATCATATAATTTATGTGAATTATGATAAGCAGCAAGTGAAAGCTGTTTTAATTTTTGTAGATTTTGAGATAAATAAATAATATGTTGTGAATAAACAAACGGTTCATTTCTTTGAACAACAAATCCATTCTCATTTGTAACAATTAAATGCTCTGCCGATCCATTCCAAGAATTAACAATTGGCACCAAGCCGTTTTTCATTGCTTCAACTAAAGATACAGGCAATCCCTCTTTAAAAGAAGGCATTAAAAAAATATTTGCTTTACAGTAAATTTCATCCATTTTGTCATTATCTACATTAGAATAAAGAAAAAGTCTGTTATTTAATACCCCTAAGCGTTCTCTCAAATCTGTCAATTCAATACCCGATCCAATTATATGCCATTCAGCATACAACCCTTGTTCAACCAAATAAATATCAATTGGCCGAATATAATCCAAGTTTTTATTTGAATCCATTAAACTACTTGCAACAAATATTATACTTATTTTATCATGTGTTAAGTGAGTTAACGGCTTGTTTTTTACTGGATATGCGTAATGAAGTATATTATCGCCAATGCAGTTATAATCAGATACTAAATTACTTTTCATAGCCGCACTCACGCATAAAAAAATATTAACAAAATTCTTATGCTTTTGATAAAGGTCATAATAGTAGTCATAATTACCATGCAAAAAAGCAATAACTGAATTTTTTAGTCCCAACTGACTGATCATTCCTAACTCGAACCAATCATGTGCTACAAATATTGCGGTTGGGTCGTGACAAAATTTTGATAATTTTTCAAATTGACTATATAGGTTACTCTCTCTATCGTAATAAAAGATTTGTTCTTTTATCGTAGAATCAAAATTAAAACGACAAAACGATTCCCGATTTCTATTTTCAACTATATAAACTACTTCATTAATAATTTCGTTATCTGAATTTAAAGAAATCAAATTATAAATAACGGAATGAACTCCGCCTCCTAGACCATTATAGAAATGAATTACGCGCAAATCAATCAACTATTACTCCAATGCCTCAATAGAACATATTGAAGTGTTTTTTTAGTGTATTTGAATTTATTAAACTTGAAATATTTAATGATGAATAAACCGTAACAATATATAATTTGATATAGAGAAGTTTTCAGTAAGAAGTTAACCCGATAAATGTTTTGAAGCGCTATATAATCATTCTCCTGTGATTCATTTTGCGAAATGTCTCCAACGATTCTAGGTAGTTCTTTTTTCCACTTTTTGTGTACATATAAAGACGCTAATAACCAATCTTGATTTTGTACCCCAGAAGAATAATGAAAAAAATCAATGTCATCGGCCACTAATATCTTATAATTTTTGCCAATATTTATTGATAAATCTATATCATAACCATGGAAATTATGTAGATTTTCATCAAATAGATATTTTGAAAATACTGTTTTTTTACTTGCCATAAAACATCCATCAATTACAGCAACTTCATGGTATTTTTGGGTCTGCTGTGGAAAGTGATTTCTATTGTATTGGTTTCCGGAAAATCTAAACCCATTCTCTTTTGATGCTGACCAAATTGCAGGATAATTTGATTTATAGGTTGACCCCGACAATCCAACTAAACCTACATTATTCTCATTCATTAAGTTAACCAATTTCTCTCCCCAGTTATTACTAAGAAATTTTAGGTCCTCATGTACAAAAAGAAGATGCTCATATGCTGCTTTCTCATACAACCTATTGTAGACCTCTGAAATACTATTGGTTGTTATCAAATTATCTTTAAACAAAATTTCATATGTACAGCCAATTGTATCGGCTATATTTTTTACTACCTGAGAAAATAAATCACAACTTTTTGAACAAATGATTATAGAAATCAAATAAATATGTTTTTAAAAAGTATGTTTTAAGCCCACCTTGAACTGTTGCAATGAATAAATGAGATAAGGACTGGAAATATTTCTTTTTTTTAAGCATATGCAAACTGAGATGCCCCTCATCAAAAGAGATATATTTCTTGTTAGTCTGGACAATAGGTTTTATTTTTTTGTCATTTAACGTATTTAAATATTTCAAATAGTCTTTTCTTAGAGACATGGAGTACATCTCAAAGTAATCAGATGATGAAACTGAATTATTTTTAAATGTGACACTATTGTTATGCCGTCTATACATATTCAAAGGACGACTTATATATGCTATTTTACCATGACATAACATCTTCAGCCATAACAACCAGTCACCATTAGCTTTAAAATCAGGATTAGCTCCTCCAACTAAATCGAAAATATCTTTTCGAAATAACACCGCGCTAGCATTAGGAATATGGTTACTATGAATCAAGAATCTATTGATGAACTCAATTCCATCCATAACAAAAGATGAACTGAAATTTATTCCATTATATTCCCAAAGACCCAATACCGTTGAAGAAGAATCAATAATATAACTTTGGGAAAATGCCATTACAATATTTGCGTCCCGTGTTATTTCTTCATATAAGGACTCAAAAAGAGCAGGATGTGAAGCGTCGTCGGATTCCTGAATTGCAATTAAGTTGTTATTTGCTAATGCAACACCCTTATTCCATTGAGAAAAGGTAGATCCAGAATTCGAAGAATTGAAACATCCCTGTAAACTCGGATTAAGGCGTAAATATTGATTGAAAATAGAATTACTACCATCACTTGATCCATCGTCTAAAAATATACACTCAAAATCTTTCAAATTTTGGGCCAATACAGTTTGTAACCTTTCGTCTAAATACTTTTCATGATTATAATTTGGTATAATACAGCTAATCATCACGATCTGAGCTAGCTTCTGAATTTATTAATTTTATTCATTAGATATCGGAGAGGTGACAGCAATATCATACCTATCTTATAACTTTTTGATTCTTTATAATTATCAAGAATTTTTGAAGAACGAGATAGAGCAAATTCCAAAAGTTTGTTCTCCCTTTTTAGAAAAATATGCTGCCCTTTCATCTCCAAAAGATTTTTCCAAATACCATCTCTCGAAATAAATAAAAGATTATCTTTTTGAATTTGATCAATTTCACTTCCAACAAATAAAACCCCTAATCCATTGCCATAACAGAATTCTGCAAATCCGTAATCTGCTTTTATTTCATTCCAAAATTGATGAACACCAAATCCCTTACTCTTTACGCAGATGTCGTGAAAAAGAATAATCCCAGTATGACTAAGCTTAGGAAGCCATTTAAAAAAATCATGTTTGATGGCTTCGTATGTATGTAGTCCGTCCAGATGCAAAAGATCAATTGAATTATCTTCAAAGAGTAAATTCGCCTCATCAAAGGTCTTTTTTATCAATATTGCTGACTGAGGGTACTCCTGTCGACAATATTCAAATAACTCATCGTAAATAGAAGGGCCATAAAACCCAGCTTGAAAGTCCCCCTCCCAGTTATCAATCGCATAACACTTAGTTTCAAGATGAAGAAACTCTACAGCCTGATTAAATGTGCAAAAAGAATTACCAGAGTGTGTGCCCAGTTCAACTAAACACATAGGCTTGGAATACTCAATAATTTTAAAACCTACTGGGATAAATTCTATCCAACAGGTTGGATATACTATTCGTTTGGGGTTTTCAAAAAATATATCATTATTCTGAAGGTTAATTTTAGTCACAGTTTCTAATTATTAATTCTGAATCCATTCTGTTTTCACAAATACATTACCGTAATTAAATTTACCATGATGATGAAATTCAGAACTACTATCAATGATTGTAAAATCACACATATTATCAACTGAATCAATTTGCTCATTATTAGCCTGATGAATCATTGCCTTAATTTTGTAACGGCCTCGCACAAGCGTTTTCGGAAATATTCTTAAGGTGCACTTTTCAAAATTAATCACGCTAGATTCTGAAGAGAATATAGGATTACTAAATTCATCTAAAAAGATAACAAAAAGACTATAGGGATGGTCAGTTCTTCTGATATTAAATTCAAAGTAAAAAGATATTAAAATATTCTCTTCTACAACAAATAGATTTCGGTTTTCCCCTTGTAAAGAATGAACATGACAAGCGGTTAAATATATTTTTTTATTTGAAGTCGCCTTTAGAAATTCATTTTTACGCGAGTTAGCAAAATAGTCTTGAAGTCCCTGTTGTGGAAATCCAAAATACATAATCTGGCCTTGCTCGAATGTTAAAATGGAATTTGATAGCTCAGCTATCGCCTGCATATTATGGCTCACAAACAATACAGTCCTTCCCTGCTTTTCACTAACATCTTTCATTTTGCCTAAGCACTTCTTTTGAAACTCGATATCTCCTACAGCCAACACTTCGTCTACAATCAGGATCTCTGACTCTAAATGTGCGGCAACAGCAAATGCCAATCGAACATACATACCGGAAGAATAACGCTTTACAGGGGTATCCAAATATCTTTCAACACCAGCAAATTGAACAATATCATCAAACTTTGATTTAATCTCAGCTCTAGTCATCCCTAGAATTGTACCATTCATGTAAATATTATCCCTCCCACTTAATTCAGGATGAAACCCAGTACCAATTTCCAATAGACTTGCAATACGGCCCTTAACTTTTATTGAACCAGTTGTAGGAGCTGTAGTTCTACTCAGAATCTTTAGCAAGGTGCTTTTACCTGCTCCATTGTGACCAATTATTCCTAAAACCTCTCCTTGCTCTACTTCAAAATTGATGTCCTTCAAGGCCCATACATAATCGCTATTACCTTTTTTTATTCTATCATTTGCTTCACCCAATCGTTGGTAAGGATCTTCCATACCGCGAACGATATGCCACCATCGATTGACATCATGAAATATACTTCCTGTGCCAATTTGACCTAGTTTGTATAATTTAGAGATATCCTTTACATCTAATACTTTCATTTCAAAATAAGAGTACTAATAAATTAACGAAAAAGATTTTCCTTCATAATTAAAGCAATTTTCACCTTTTCTCAACAAGTAAATTAATCGAGATAAATTCGATGAATAAGGGCCAATAAAATAGAGGGCTCTTGTAGCAATTTCAATATCACCAATCAATCTTTGAGTTTCTAAAAATATCTGATCAGGACTTTCAACTAAAAATGAGGAATTAAAATATCCAAAGTGACTCTCAGGACATGATGTATTTAAAGAAAAATTGCGATATAAAGAAGCAAAACTTAGATAAGAATTATAGTCATCTGTAATGACACAGATATTTTCAAATTTTAATGGAAGAGAATATACTAGTGATGATAAATAATCAAAATCAACAGGCTCGGCTTCCTTTGTCTTGCCAGAAATTTTGTCGCCAGCACGAATATGCACACATAAGTATTTGGAATTATTATTACTCTTAGCATTAAATTCAAGATTATTCAAAATATCTTGTCTCGATAATACCCATATATTTTCGAGTATTTTTGAGACAGCTTCAACTAGACTTACATTTTGATAAGAGAATTTTTTTGAAGAAAACCTATTGTTCTCAAACTCCTTATTCCATATTATCTTAAATGAATCAATATTTGATAGTGCAAAAATTCCATGATAGAATTTATTTTTCATACTGAAAAATAAATTAGATATTTTTTGCTTTAAGGTGACGGGCCAAAGATTAAACTTTGGAGCTGGATGAAAAGATTCTTCAATCAATGAGGAAAACAAACTTCTCCATCCTCTTTTAAAAAAATAATTTGAATATTTTGAAACTAGAACAAACTCCATATTTTTGTGTTCCGCATAAACAATACTCATTAGCATTAATAACATCTCAGAGCCAAAGCCTCTTTTTGTTATATACCATACTAATTTTTTTTTAGCCAATTTAATTACATGTAATTATACCGTATCCATAAACGTCTTCTCCACCTTCCCAAACATCAGCAAGCCAATAACCAGCACAACACAAATAAAAAGAGCACTATATAGTAGCTGGACTGATTCAAAACTGCCCACGCCAAGAAGTGTGTAGCGAAAAGCTTCAATAATTGGGACTAACGGATTAAGTGATAACCAAAATTTAAGTTCTTGATTTTGTACCACAGACATCGGATAAACAACTGGTGTAGCATACATCAACAACTGCACCCCAAAAGTTACCAATACAGTGAAATCGCGGTATTTGGTGGTCAACGATGAAATAATAATTCCCAATCCCAAACCCATCCCAGCCATCATCACCAACAACAAGGGTATATAAAAAAGAGTAACACTTATCTGAAATGTTACTCCATCAATTACATACCAAACCATAACGCCCAACAAGAGCAACAACTGTATACCAAACTTCACCATATTACTCAAGACCACTGAAATGGGCATGACCAATCTTGGAAAGTAAACTTTACCGAAAATATATGCGTTGGAAACAAAAGTGCTTGAAGTAGCTATCAAACACGAAGAGAAATAATTCCAAATGGTAATACCACTTAAATAAAAAAGCAATGGTGGTAACCCATCGGTAGAAATCGCTGCTATTTTAGAAAATACAACTACAAAAACAAGTGTTGTAAACAGCGGCTGTATGAAATGCCATAAAGGGCCAAGAATTGTTTGCTTGTACTGCGCAGCAAAATCGCG
>CAMDFC010000057.1 GCA_945897185.1 Chitinophaga pinensis
ATTGTCTTTAGAATTATTTTTATCGCTTTGGGTATAGAATTAATTAACCGGTTTCATTGGATTGTCTATCTTTTTGGTTTCTTTTTGTTGTACACCGGTTATCAGCTTTTCTTCAAAAAAGATGAGGCTGAATTTGATCCAGGCGAAACCAAGATTTATAAAATAATCAACAAGTTTTTTAGAGTTACCCTTGTTGAACCCAAGGGCCGTTACTTCTTGAATATCCATGGCAAAGTTTATTTTACTACGCTCTCTGTTGTGGTACTGATGTTGGCTGCAGTAGACATTGCATTTGCATTGGATTCTATTCCTACTGTTGTTTCCTTGGTGAGAGAAAAGGCCAATGCTGACTTTACTGCGGATGATATCTTGGTCATTTACTCTTCTAATATTTTTGCTGTTCTTGGATTGCGTTCTTTGTTCTTTCTACTTAAAGGTGCTGTTGATAAATTCGATTACCTGCAACAAGGAATTGCTATAGTACTTGTATTTATTGGAATTAAAATGCTTGTAGAATATTTTGGCATACACATCAATATTTTAATTTCTTTGGGTGTGATTGTGGCTTGTTTGGTTGGGTCTGTCGTTTATTCAATGAAGTACCCAAGGCCTAAGCCCCATCAGCTTGAAAAGTAACATGGAGCACTACAATTCGGAACATATCGTTAAACTCACAGGGGCAACGCTTCACGGACGTTCGGCAACCTCGACTATCTCTTATTTACTGATTGACAGTAGAAAGCTAGTATTCCCTTCCACAACTCTTTTTTTTGCAATAGTAACCTCAACTGGCAATGGCCATTTCTATCTAGAGGATCTATATAAAAGAGGAGTCCGGTCATTTGTGGTTTCAGTAGTTCCTGATCTTGACTCCTATCCAGATGCTTGTTTCTACAAAGTGGAAAATGTTGTGCATGCCATGCAATTATTGGCCATGAACCACCGAATGAAATTTCATTTTCCTGTAGTGGGTATCACGGGTAGTAATGGGAAAACCATTGTAAAAGAGTGGCTGAATCATTTGCTGCACAAGCAATTTCAAATTATAAGAAGTCCAAGAAGTTATAATTCACAGTTAGGCGTTCCCTTGAGCATATGGGGGATGAGTACGGAACATGAACTGGGTATTTTTGAAGCAGGGTTATCTACCGTAGGAGAAATGGTTGCGTTGGAAGAAATTATTCAGCCCACATTCGGGATTATCACAAATATTGGGGAGGCACATAGCGATGGCTTCTCTTCTATTAAGGAAAAACTTCAGCAGAAGTTGCAGCTTTTTAAACGCGCTTCTGTTTTGATTTATTGTAAAGACCATTTATTGATTGATGAAGCGGTAGGTGAAATGATCAAATCGGGAAGCGGGTTTACCTGCTTAACTTGGTCGAGAGGAAATAAAGAAGCAGATATTTTTATTAGTCAGTTAGAACAGCAGCATAAGCGCACCATAATTGATGTACTTTATAAAGGGCAAGCGCTTCAGTTTGCCATTCCATTTATTGATGAAGCGGCCATAGAGAATGCAATGCATTGCTTTACAGTTGCAGTGCATATGGGTATTGAATTAGAAATTATAGACCAGATGCAAAGTCTGCCTCCACTTTCGATGCGTTTAGAAATGGTAGATGGACAGTTGGGATCAAGAATTATAAACGACAGCTATAATGCTGATTTAAGTGGACTGTTAAGTGCCTTGGATTTTATGGGGTTGCAAAACCCTGCATCACCGAGAACAGTTATTTTATCTGATGTTTCTGGAATTAGCAAGGATGAAGCTAAAGTGTATGCGCATATTGCTTCTCATTTACATTCAAAGCAAATTAAAAAACTTTATGGTGTTGGTGAGCACATAACAAAGTATGGCCATCTTTTTTTAGCTGAAGGAATTGATGTTTATTTTTTCAGAGATACAGAAGAGTTGATTAGAAATCTTCAGATCTCCATGTTTAAGGATCAACTTATTTTGGTTAAGGGTATACGGGATTATCAGTTTGAGCGCGTGGGAGCCTTGCTGGAAAACAAAAAACACAGAACCCGTTTGGAGGTAGATTTGGCAGCTATTGCGCACAACCTCAACCTGTATAAAAAGTCGCTCAACCCCAACACCAAGATGATGGTGATGGTCAAAGCCTTTTCCTATGGCGCCGGCAGTTTTGAAATTGCTAACCTGCTTCAATATAGCCATGTAGATTATATAGCTGTTGCTTACACAGACGAAGGAGTTGAATTGAGAAGAGCGGGTATTCGTATGCCTATCATGATTATGAATACGGAGGAAGAATCTTTTTCTTCACTCGTAGCATATAATTTGGAGCCTGAACTCTACTCTATTGAAATTGCAACCTCCTTTGCTCAATTTCTTTCGAAGGAAGGAGTTAGTCATTATCCTGTACATATTAAATTGGATACAGGTATGCATAGACTGGGTTTTGAGGAAGAAAGTTTGTCGGTTTTTTTAAACATAATAAACACCCAACCCCCATTTCATATAAAATCTGTATTTACCCATTTGGTTGCATCTGAAGATCCTTTGCAAGATCATTTCACAAAAAAGCAATTGTCCTTGTTCGATACAATGTGCAAAAAACTAGAGAAGGACCTGGGTTATTCCTATTTGAAACATGCGGCAAATACTTCTGCTATTCTCCGCCATTCTGAGGCAGAGCTCGATATGGTAAGGTTGGGCATTGGTCTATATGGTGTTGATCCGGGTAAAACCACATCAGCGTTGATTGAAGCGGTAGCCTTAAAGACCACCATTGCGCAGATAAGAAAAGTGAGTGAGGGAGAAAGTGTAGGTTATGGTGGTAAGGCAATTGTGCGAAGAGATTCAATTATTGCAACCATCCGGATAGGTTATGCAGACGGATTTCCAAGGGCGCTGGGCAATGGAAAAGGGAGTGTGCGTGTGAAAGGGGTATTGGTTCCTACAGTTGGGTCTGTTTGTATGGATATGACCATGATAGACATCACCGATCATCCCGAAATTGGTTTACAAGATGAGGTATTGGTATTTGGGCAAGAACGTCCTATTGTTCAAATAGCCAAGGATGCGGATACTATTCCTTATGTACTTATGACAGGAGTAACACAACGGGTACCGCGTGTGTATTTAGGATAGGGTTTCTGTTACTTATCTAGGGTGCTTATCAGTATATTTGCAAAAATCATGAATGTGAAGAAGACTCAGGTTTTTTTACTTGCTTTTTTAATTTTGCTTGTAGACCAGGTGTTGAAGGTTTACATCAAGACCAACTATTATATGGGTCAAGAAACTGTTCTTTTTGACGCGCTACCCTGGTTTAGGTTACACTTTGTGGAGAACGAAGGGATGGCGTATGGTTGGAAATTTGGAGGATCCTGGGGTAAGATTGCGCTAACTACGTTTAGGCTGATTGCAGTTGGAATTGGAACCTTCTATCTTTTATCCATCGTAAAAAAGAAATTTCATAAAGGGTATATTATCTGTGTAACCTTTATCTATGCAGGTGCTATTGGTAATTTAGTGGATAGTCTTTTTTATGGAATGGTATTTGAGTTAAGTGATGTGTACCAACAGAATTTAGCAAAAGTATTTTGGAGTGAAGGTTTCACTGTTGGTTATGAAAGTTTTTTACATGGCAGGGTTGTTGATATGCTGTATTTCCCAATTGTTGAAAATGGCAGGTTTCCGGACTGGTTTCCTTTTTGGGGAGGGGAGAGCTTTGAGTTTTTCAGGCCTGTTTTTAACATTGCAGATACTGCAATTTCGGGAGGTGTTTTTGCATTGATTCTGTTTCAAAACCGTTTCTTTCCGGGAGTAAAAGAAAATAAAGAGGAAACCCCGACAGTCCAAGACACATTATCTTAACCGCCCCAACCTTCTCTGTCGAGGTTCCTATATTGAATGGCCTCTGCGATATGTTCTGTTTTAATAGATTCACTTTCATCTAGGTCTGCAATTGTTCTAGAAACCTTGATGATTCTGTCGTAAGCCCTTGCAGAAAGATTTAGTTTTTCCATGGCTTGTTTTAAGAGATGCTGACTTGTTTCGTTAAGCTGACAAATTTTTTTTAAATCTGAAGCACCCATTTGTGCATTTGCATACAAGCCCACTTTATTTTTAAATCTTTCAGTTTGAACAGCTCTTGCTTTAATTACTCTATTTCTTATGGATTCAGATGGTTCTGTTGATTGTTGTGATGATAATTCATGAAAAGCGACAGGCGTTACTTCCACATGTAAATCTATTCTGTCTAGTAAGGGTCCGGATATTCTATTCAAGTATTTTGATACAACACCAGGGGGGCAACTGCATTTTTTTTCAGGGTGGTTATAAAAGCCACAGGGACAAGGATTCATGGAAGCCACAAGCATGAAGGATGCTGGAAAGTCAATGGCCATTTTGGCTCTTGATATGGTTACTTTTCTTTCCTCCATGGGTTGACGCATTACTTCAAGAACAGTGCGTTTGAACTCTGGTAGTTCATCTAAAAAAAGTACACCATTATGGGATAATGAAATTTCACCTGGTTGAGGTGTTGTTCCACCGCCTACGAGTGCAACATCGCTGATGGTATGGTGAGGATTTCGAAAAGGTCTTTTGTTGATGAGTGTTGTGTGTTCAGGGAGCTTTCCAGCAACACTATAGATTTTCGTACTTTCAAGTGCTTCCTCTAATGAGAGCGGTGGAAGTATTGATGGTAAACGTTTTGCCAGCATGGTTTTCCCGGCACCGGGCGGACCGATGAGAATTACATTATGTCCGCCCGATGCCGCGATTTCCAATGCGCGTTTAATATTTTCTTGTCCCTTTACGTCTGAAAAATCGTTTTCAAAGTTCACTTGTGCTTCATGAAATTCTTTTTGAATATCTATTTTTACGGGTGCTATTTTTTCTCCTCCAGATCGAATAAAGGCAATCACTTCTTTGATAGACCGCATTCCATATACATCTATACCATTTACCATAGCCGCTTCCTTGCAATTGGCTTCCGGAAGAATAAAGCCTTTATAGCCCTCTTTTCTGGCTTGAATTGCAATGGGCAGTGCACCCTTAATTGGACGAAGCTCACCGTCCAAACTCAACTCTCCCATCATGATGAAATCATCAAATTTTTCAGAAAGAAAAAGTTGCTCTGAGGCGGCAAGTATGCCAATGGCAATTGGCAAATCAAATGCCGTTCCCCCTTTTCTTATATCGGCTGGAGCCAGGTTTATTACAATTCTTGTCCTGGGCATCTCCAAGCCGTTTGTTTTGATTGAACTCTCTACCCGCTGCATACTTTCTTTTATTGCAGAATCAGGTAATCCAACTATACAATACTCCTTTCCTTGAGAAGTCCAGTTTACCTCTATTGTTATGGTGATGGCTTCTACACCGTATACAGCACTTCCAAAAGTTTTTACAAACATGGAGTGAAGTTATCAGACGCCAATAATTTAGAAATGGGAATTACACCCAAGGCTAGCGTTATTATTCTGCTTTACTATTGTTGGTTAACTGTTGTTGGGGTCTTTTTGCTCCCCAATTTTTTCCAATAAGGAGGTTACCCCCTCTTTCTGTAAAATTAGATAACCTATTCTGTCTTCACTAACCCCATCTTTTAATTGGTAGCTGAAAAAAAGTTCATTATCAATTAGCTTGGTTTCAAAATATTTGAAACTGATCGATGGCAGTTGTTTAAGATCTTCTCCTATTTCGTATAAATGTGTTGATAAAATAAATAAACCATTCTCCATTTTGATAAGCCCCTTAATTACAGCAAGTGAACACTTCATTGCGTCTTGTATATTGGTCCCTTTAAATATTTCATCAATTAAAACCAGCCAGCGTTTGCCATTGGTGATTTTGAGAATTGTTTCCTTGATGCGTTTTACCTCATTAAAAAAATAGCTTTCACCTTTTACCAAGTTGTCTTCTACATTGATGTTCGTGAGTATACCTTCAAACAGAGTTAACTGCATAGATTTAGCAGGTACACCCATACCTAAATGTGCAAGGTATACTGAAAGGCCTACAGCCTTGATCAGCGTGCTTTTCCCTGCCATGTTGGCTCCGGTAAGAAAAATGAAATTGGCGTTTTTGTCCATAATTAAATCATAAGCAACAGGTTCATCCAACATCAGGTGTCTAAGACCTCTTGCATTGATTTCAGGTTCATCTTGTTCTTTGAATTTTGGAAAAGAAAGGCTCCAAAAGCCATTTGCATAGGCCATTGCATACCAGGCATCCAGCTGTCCATAAATCGTAATTAGTTTTCTTAGGTCTGAGGCCAGCTCTTCATGAAATAGATTTCCATATTCAAGTATACTGGATTTATCCAAGGATGTAAATGAAGCACAAGATTTAAGTTTATCTAATTTCCTATTTGCTAAAATACTGTTGGATTGATTGATTAGCGTGGAGAGCTTATTGGGTAATGTTTGTTTATCAAAAAAAACCATGATTTCCTGGAACCCATTTATGAATTCAAAAAGTTGTTTCATTGAAAAAAAAATCATGGCATAATGAGAAGGATGAAGCCACTTAAAAATTAATGCCCTTAAAAAGTCTGGACGTTTTGGTATTGTATCTGTATTGTCGTCTAGAAATTTTTCAATGATCAGTAAAGTGCCATTCGTAATTCTTGTTGGCCAGTTGTTTATTTTGTTTTGATAAAGTGATAATATTTCCTGTGTCTGTTGAATTTCATCCAGGTTGTTTAATGGCGTAGAAAAAAGGTTATATAGGGTTGTCCGGCCTTCTGAAGTGTGTGTATGGTCGATTTTAGAAAACAGCGCATACTCGTCTTCTCCATGGAAAACCGATAAATCATAAAGGGTTGTTTTATCTACCCGCATGGTTAACTCCTGTTGAACTTTAGTCGCATACCACGGTAAGTGGAATCTACTTTTCCATTTTGATAAACAGGATAACCATTCACAAATGTTTTTTCTACAGTGGCAGGAAATTGGAAACCCTCAAGCGGACTCCATCCGCATTTGTATAACAGGTTGTCTTTGCTTACAGTATTGGATTGATGAAGGTTCACCAATACTAAATCTGCATAATATCCCTCTCTGATGAATCCACGTTCTGCAATTTGAAAACATTTTGCTGGTGCATGGCTCATTTTTTCGACTACTTTCTCCAAAGTAATTTTTCCTTCCCTATGGTAATGCAACATCAATTGCAGGCTGTGTTGAACAAGTGGTAGACCTGCATGTGTATGAAGATAGTCGCCCGATTTTTCTTCAATGGTATGCGGCGCATGGTCTGTTGCAATAATATCTAGTCTGTCATCCAACAAGGCCTCCCAAAGTGCAGCTTTGTTTTCTTTGGCTTTAATTGCAGGGTTACATTTTATTTTGTTCCCTAGGGTTGCGTAATCATCAGCAGTAAAATGTAGATGGTGCACACATACCTCTGATGTTATTCTTTTTTCTTCGAGCGGAATCAAGTTGGTAAAAAGTTGTAGTTCTTTTACAGTTGATATATGCAAAATATGTAAACGGGTATTGTTTCTTTTTGCCAATTGAACAGCCATTAAAGAGGATTCAAAACAAGCATCTTGGTTGCGAATGATGGGATGATCTGAAGGAGAAATTGGTTTTCCTGTTTTTTGAAAAGCTTCAAGATTTGCTTTAATGATGCGTTCGTCTTCGCAGTGTGTTGCAATGAGTAATTCTGTTTCGCGGAAAACCCTGTCAAGTGTAAGGTGGTTGTCTACTAGCATATTTCCGGTAGAAGATCCCATGAAAATCTTGATGCCACAGACATCTGATTTTTTTTTATTTATTCTTAAGATCTCCTCTGTGTTGTCATTCGATGTTCCCATGAAAAAAGAGTAATTGGCAGGCGAGCTATTTGCGGCAATTACATATTTATCCTCTAGCAACTCTTGTGTTAGTGCAGCAGGTTTGGTATTGGGCATTTCCATGAAGCTGGTGGTGCCACCGGCTACGGCTGCAATAGATTCCGTATGGATATTTGCTTTGTGTGTCAATCCGGGTTCTCTAAAATGCACTTGATCGTCAATCACACCTGGTAAGAGGAATTTTCCTTCTCCGTTAATTTCAATGGCGTTGTGTTTATTATCAATAACTTGACTAATTTTAGCTATCCTTTTGTCTTCGATCAAAACATCGCCCGTATGAATCTGACCTTCATTGACAATGCTGGTGTTTTTTATCAAAAATCTTGTCATAACCTTTTGTTTTTTCTGGTATGATGCAAATTATAAAAACCTTTCTGCTCTCTCTGCTTTTTATTTCACCCTATTTTGGTAATGCGCAATCTTCCTTGTTTCAACAAGGGTCTAAGGAATACATTCTCCTTGATAGGTTGGAAATCAAGATGCAAACAGATAGCAATTTAAATTTTTCTGCTTTTAAGCCCTACAACAGGCAGTGGTGGGCTGCTGCTTTGGAAGCTGCCAGTGTAAATAAGGGTGCATTAAGACTATCTAAAATTGATCTATACAACATTGATCGTTCTAAGTTGAATAATTTAGAATGGACGAGCAGGGGCCAATCTCTTGTGCAGTCCAAACGTCCTTTGTGGAACACGTTTTACAAAGACCCTGCGAATTTTGTAGCTGTCAATCAAAAAGATTTTTTCCTATCCATTAATCCAGTTTTGCAATTACAGGGAATGAGTGACAACAATTCGAGTCAAGTTCATTACCTCAATTCCAGGGGTGTAGCGGTAAGGTCATTGATTGGAAATCGGATCGGTTTTCAAGCCTACGTTACTGAAAACCTAGAACGCCCTCCAGTTTTTGCCCAAAATCAATTTGACAGGTACAGGGCAGTGCCGGGTGCAGGATTGTATAAGAGATACAGAGAGACAGGCTATGACCATATGGATGCCAGGGGATCCATTTATATAAAACCCACCAAATTCTTGGATATACAAATGGGGCATGATAAAATTTTTCTGGGCAATGGGTATAGAAGTTTATTTATTTCAGATCAGTCTGCCAGCCATGCTTACTTGAATTTTAATTTACGCGCCTGGAAATTCAATTATATGAGTCGCGTTATGGAATTACAACCACAGTATACCAGACGGGGTTTGGGCGACGATACATTGTTGTGGAAGAAGTATGCAACCATACATTATTTAAGTTTCAATGCGCCGAAGTGGCTTACTATTGGATTATTTGAAGGAGTGGTATACGGAAGACAAAATCGTTTTGAAGTCAATTATTTGAATCCGGTTATCTTTCTTCGAGCAGCAGAACTGAATGTAGGTAGTCCAGATAACTCTTTCATTGGTTTTGATTTCAAGGCCAATGTTGCAAAGCGTGTTCAGGTATACGGACAAGTAATGTTAGACGAATTTTATACAAAATTTATCCGTGATAGAAACGGATGGTGGGGAAACAAATGGGCCTTTCAGGGAGGCATGAAATACATTGATGCATTTGGTGTTGAGAATCTTGATCTGCAATTGGAGGCCAATTGGATAAGACCCTTTACCTATTCTCATTTCGATACCGTTGCCAATTATACGCATTATAACCAAGCCTTGGCCCATCCTTTACAATCTAACGTGAAGGAGTACATTGCAATTGCCAAGTTTCAGCCAGCTCCTAAATGGTATATGCAGCTGAAGGGAATTTATTGGAAAAATGGTGAAGATGTGAATGGGGAAAATTATGGAAATACTATATTTCGAGATAGTGACAGCAGGCCTATGCAAGAAGGGTTTTTCTTTTTCACCCCTAAAATGAAAACCAATTTTAATTTGAATTATTGGATGGCTTTTGAGCCCATGGAAAACCTATTTCTTGAGGCCAGTTTTACAGCCAGACAATCAGGTGGGGAGGGTCTTAATTATTTTGGTTCTGTTGGTTTGCGTTTGAACATGCAGCGTAGGGAGTACGATTATTAATTTTTTCTGCCTCCCAGTCCACCTCCCTCAAAATGAAGTGAAAACATCACCATTCTGCTGTTCATTCTATCAATAACACTGGAGTAGATCAATTGCTCATCTCTGCTGTGTACATTGGATAATCCATAGCTAAACTTAATTTCTGGAGAAAGTATGAAATAAGGGAAGAAGAATTGAAATCCAATTCCGCCTTCAACACCATAGTCGGATTTTTTTACCTTGACCATATTTTCAGTATTTCTGGCACCTGAATTGCTTGCCAAATCAAAATCATATTTCATGCCTGCCAAGGTATATACACGGAAGTTGCCAATCCTATCGCTTTTTAGCCTGAGTTGCAAGGGAAAACTCATTACAATGGATTCTACTTTTTGAGGATCAGTCCCTGTGATAATTCCTGATGCAGGGTCTGTGGTATATCGAAATTGTTTTTCGCTGAAAATCAAATTGAGTGGGTATCCTCTTAGGTCTAGGTGTTTGCTGATCTGCAGGTTGGCCATAATTCCCAAATGAATCCTTCCGCTACTGAGTGATTCAATACGCTTGATAGGGTTATTTGGATCTAGAAAGGAAGAGTGGTGTGTAATGCCATAATTGGAAGAATTGTAACCCAATACAATTCCGAAATAGTACAACTTGTCGTCGTGGTCTGGCAGATTAGGTTCAAAAGCCTTCTGGGCTTTTGTGAATAGAACAACAATCAACAAGAATCCAGTAAGTGTTATTTTTCTCCAGTGTAAATTGTGCATATGCCGAAGCTTAAGGTTTTGATATGGGTATTTTTAAATCCTGCTTTTTCTAAAACAGTTTGAAACTGTTTTCCTTCAGGAAACTTTTGTACTGAATCATTTAAATATTGGTAAGCGTTTCTATTTTTAGAAAACAGTCCGCCTATACTTGGAGTAATTACATTCATATATAGGGAATACAATTGCTTGATGCCGGGTAGTGTTGGTTTCGAAAACTCGAGCACAATGAAACTGCCATTGGCTTTCAATACACGGTAAATTTCTGCAATTCCATTTTCGAGATTTTGAAAATTACGAACGCCAAAAGAAACGGTTACGGCATCAAAGCTTTGATCGGGAAACTGAATTGATTCGCTGTCGCCAGCTTGCAGTTCAATCGTATTGCTGAGGTGCTGTTCTGTGATTTTTTTTCTACCAAAAGAAAGCATGCCTTCTGAAATATCAATACCCACAATTTTTTTAGGGGTTAATAATTTTGCTGCCATAATGGCCAAGTCAGCTGTGCCAGTTGCTACATCCAAAATGGTAGCGGGTTGCTTTTTCTTGAGTAATTGAAGGGCTTTTTTTCTCCAGCTGATATCAATACCCGCTGATAAAAAACGGTTTAAAAAATCGTATTTGGGGGCAATTTGATCAAACATCAAGGCAACCTGTTCTTTTTTCGGTAAATTTGAAGCCTGATCTGGTACTATTGTATCATGAGCGAAGTTTCCCATCAGCACAAAAGTAATCAAATTCAGAGCACAGGCTCATAAAGGAATTGTAAAACTGAACATGGTCATTAGAAAAGCAACATACGTTATAAGTAGTCCTGATGTCACATCCTGCCCCAAGGCAGACCGACCTGAATATGCCTTTATTGGTAGGAGTAATGTGGGTAAATCATCCCTGATTAACATGATCACAGACATCCATAATTTGGCAAAGACTTCCGGTACACCTGGTAAAACCCAGCTAATTAACCATTTTGCTGTTGAGAGCAAGTCGGGCGATCGGGTGCCGATTTTCAATTGGTATTTGGTGGATCTGCCAGGCTATGGATTTGCCAAAGTATCTACCAATCAAAGGAAAAAATGGGAGAAGATGATTGAGAACTTTCTCCGGACAAGAGAAACATTGATCAATACATTTATTTTGGTGGATGCAAGGCATGAGCCACAGAAGATTGATTTAGAATTTGTTAATCAACTTGGAGAATGGGGAATACCGTTTTCAATTGTATTTACCAAAGCAGATAAAGAAACACAGAAAGTGGTGAGCGCCAATGTGAAGAAATTTTCTGAAGCTTTGCTATCAACTTGGGAGACACTACCTCCTATTTATATTACCAGCGCAGAAAAAAAACAAGGAAAGAAGGCAATTTTAGCTGATATCGCTGCCATGAATGAATTGGGCAAAGAAGTTTTAAAAAGAAATAAAGGATGATTTTTCCTGCTCAAATTCCAAAGTGGATCAAGTGGATCTACCCGCGGTTCATTTGGCAAATGGCCAAACAGGAAAAATCAATCTACCTCACATTCGATGATGGTCCTCATCCTCGAATAACTCCTATGGTCTTGGACCTGTTATCCAAATACAATGCAAAAGCAACTTTTTTTTGTATTGGAGATCGGGTAAATCGTTACCCCGAAATTTTTGAGAGATTGAAAGTAGAAGGACATGCTGTCGGAAACCATACCCAACAACATTTGAATGGATGGGCAACCAACACGGAGGAGTATTTGAATGATGTTGAAAAAGCCAACGTTTTAATTCAGTCCAATTTATTTCGACCGCCTTATGGAAGAATAAAGCAGTCGCAGGTTCGGTTGTTGATTAAAAAAGGGTATAAAATTGTGATGTGGACAATCCTTAGTGCCGATTATGATAAAAATATAACAAAAGAAGTATGTTCGGCAAGGGTGACTGACACTGTTGAAAATGGGATGATTTATTTATTTCACGATTCTGAAAAAGCGGAAGAGCGCATGGGGTATGCTTTGGAAAAATTATTAGAAACTGCTACCAG
>CAMDFC010000058.1 GCA_945897185.1 Chitinophaga pinensis
AAAACGTAAAACGTTCTTCATCTAGTCAGGGCAACAACCGATTCCCAGATACGCGCATGGGCGTTGAACAAGTACTTGAAGATGCGTTCACCAGAGCAAAAGATTACGAAAAAGCAATCGCTGCTGCTTCTGCGCAACCTGCTGTAAAAGGCAAGAAAGTTGTTACGCCTGCGGTTGATCCTTATACTACCGTGCGCCGTGACCTTGAACTAGAAGCATTGGTTGAAATTCTGAACAAACAACGTTTCATCACTTGCCATTCTTATGTTCAAAGTGAAATTAACGCAGCACTAAAAGTGGGTGATAAATTAGGGTTTAAGTTCAACACCTTTACCCATATTTTAGAAGGTTATAAAGTAGCAGACAAAATGAAAGCACATGGTGCGGCTGCATCCACTTTCTCTGATTGGTGGAATTATAAAATGGAAGTAGTTGATGCTATTCCTTTTAACGCAACCATTATGTCTAAAGTGGGATTGAATGTTGCTATTAATTCAGATGATGCAGAAATGGCACGTAGGTTAAACCAGGAAGCAGCAAAGAGCATTAAATATGGTGGCATGTCTGAAGAAGATGCACTAAAGATGGTTACTTTGAATCCCGCTAAAATGTTGCACATAGACCAAAAAGTAGGAAGTATCAAAGTGGGTAAAGATGCAGACTTGGTATTGTGGAGCGATAATCCTTTGAGTATTTATGCAAAGGCTGAAAAAACTTTAGTGGATGGTATAGTCTACTTTGATAGAGCCGCTGATATAGAGATGAGGAAACAACAAATGACTGAACGCAACAGGTTGATCCAAAAAATGAATGGTGAAAAAAGAGCAGGCGGACCAACAGCTGCACCAATGCCGAGTTATCAAATATTGATGAACTGCGGTGATCACGACCACACACATGGTATCCTCACAATCGAACAAGACTAATCCTTTAAAAGAATTCAAATGAAAAAAATATTTTTAAACGTTCTCGTACTGCTCGCTGTGATTACCACAGATGCACAAGAGACGGTGTATCCAGCCAAAGCACAAACCAGTGCCATCTTCATTTCGAATGGCACAGTACACGTTGGAAACGGACAAGTATTGAACAATACTTCTGTTGAAATTCGTGATGGAAAAATTACAGCCATTGGCAATAACATAACAGCATCTGCTGGTGCTACAACAGTAGAGGCCAAAGGAAGACATGTATACCCGGGCCTCATTCTTTCCAATTCCAATCTTGGTTTGGTTGAAGTGAACTCTGTGCGTGCTACTGCTGATGCAGTTGAAATTGGAGAATTCAATTCATCTGTTCGCTCCCTAGTGGCATACAATACCGATTCAAAAGTGATCAACACACTTAAATCAAATGGCATTACCCATGCAAATATTGTACCCGAAGGAGCTACCATCAGTGGTACTTCTTCAGTAGTTCAGTTGGATGCATGGAACTGGGAAGATGCAGCATATGCAACTGATAACGGTGTTCATTTAAATATGCCTGCCTTGTTCAATAGACCAAACCGATTTGCTGCTTTTCTTGGAACACAAGGACCGCAAGTTGACCCAATCAAAAGAGGCTTAGAACAAATTGAAGAAATCAAAAATTTCTTCCGAGAGGCAAACACTTACCTTACTCAAACGCAACACAGTAATGTAAACCTGAAATTTGAATCTATAAAAGGTCTCTATAACAAGAAACAAAAACTCTTCATTCATTGTGATGTAGTCCGGGAAATATTAGCAGCAATCGACTTCAAAAATGAATTTGGCTTTGATGTTGTTTTGGTAGGTGCTGGTGAAAGTTATCAGGTAGCTGATCTTTTGAAAAAGAACAACATCGCTGTTATTTTGAGTCAAATGCACGCGTTACCAACATTGGCTGATGATGCAGTTGATCTTCCTTACCAAGTACCGGCAATGTTACAAAAAGCGGGTGTATTGTTTGCCATCAACGATGAAGACGGTCAACACCGCGGAAAGAACCTGCCTTTCAATGCAGGAACAGCAGCAGCCTATGGCCTCAGTAAAGAAGAAGCATTATCTGCTATCACTTTGAATCCTGCAAAAATACTTGGAATTGCAGACCGCACAGGTTCTATTGAAGTAGGTAAAGATGGAAACATCGTGATCAGCGAAGGAGATATCTTAGACATGCGCAGCAGCAATATTTCTATGGTAATGATTCAGGGGCGCATTGTGAGTTTAACCGACAAGCACAAACAACTCTACGAGCGTTACAAATACAAATACGATATCAAATAAAATAGTTTTGTTCTAACAAAAAAGCCAAGTAAAAATTACTTGGCTTTTTTTATACCCTGTTGGAAAAAAAATTAATACCCTCTTACGTTTCTACCTTCCATGAAATTGATAAAGGCCTTGTTTACTACACGGTTTCCACCTGGGGTTGGGTAGTTTCCGGTGAAATACCAATCGCCGAGGTTACCCGGACAAGCATCGTGAAGACTTTCGATCGTTTGATAAATTACCTCAACTGGAAGACCTACTTCCTTAGGCGTTATTAACTGTGCGATTTTTGCAGAGATTTCTATTGGTGTGAATGTGCTGTATACTTTTCGTACCAGGTTTTCAGTATGCAATAAATTATTCTCCTGAAGATGTTTGCACGCTATGTAGACATCATCCAAAAGAGATGATTGTCCTCTTTCTTCTAACAAAGCCAATGCAGCCTTAAATGCAATGAAGTCGCCCAACTTACTCATGTCTATACCATAGCAATCAGGGTATCTAATTTGAGGCGCAGAAGAAACAATAATAATTTTCTTTGGAGACAAACGAGAGAGCATGCGTACGATACTTTCTTTTAACGTAGTGCCCCTTACAATAGAATCATCAATTACTACAACGGTATCTACATCTTTTTGAACAGTCCCATAGGTGATGTCGTATACGTGTTGTACCATTTCTGAACGATTGGCGTCTTCAGTAATAAAGGTGCGCATCTTCACATCTTTGATGGCTATTTTTTCTACACGAATTTTTCTATTGATCATTTCAGAAAGCTTCTCTTCATCAAAATCCTTTTCCCAGGCCATGATGCGCTGTACTTTGATTTGATTAAGAAAATCTTCCATCCCCTTTAAGAGTCCGTAGAACGCAACCTCTGCCGTATTTGGAATAAATGAAAAGATGGTGTGCTTGAGGTCGTTGTTGATTGCCTTTAGAACATGATTGCTTAATCTGTAACCCAAGCCAATACGTTCGCGGTAAATTTTTTCATCTCCACCTCTTGAGAAATATATTCTTTCAAAACTACAAGCCCTGCGCTCCTTGGGTTCAAGTATTTGTTCAATTTTATATGTGCCGTCGCTTTTTACAATTAAACCCTGACCTGGCATTAATTCTTTCACTTCATTTTCACCCACATTAAAGCTGGTTCTGATGGCTGCTCTTTCAGATGCAGCAACAATCACTTCTTTGTTGATGTAATAATAGGCAGGTCTTATTCCGTGTGGATCTCTAACTACAAATGAATCGCCGTTACCAATTAATCCGCTTACATGGTAGCCTCCGTCAAAATGGGCAAATGCTTTTTTTAGGGCAGAGGTAACATCCATCTTGTCTGGATTGGCTTCATCTTCCTTCACCAGAAAATGGTGAACCACTTCCATCATGGCTGCTAAATCGCTTTGTTTTTGAAAATCTGCCGGCTTTAGGTTAATCAAATCAAATAACTCTTCGGTATTGACCAAATTAAAATTACCCGCCAAGGCGAGATTTCTTGCAGGGATGATGTCTCTTTTAATAAAAGGGTGACAGAATTCAACATTGTTTTTACCCTGCGTTCCGTAACGGAGATGCCCCAACAACAATTCTCCCATGAAGTTGAGGTGGCCTTTCATTAAACCGGGGTGCTTGCGTATTTCAGGTTGAGACTTCTCAAGTTCGTTAATTTCTTTACCTACCTGACTAAATAGATCAGCAATAGATTGTGTTGCGACGCTCCTTAAGCGGTGCATGAATGGATAACCAGGTTCTCCATTTAGCTTAACGGCTGCTATTCCTGCACCATCCTGGCCCCTGTTGTGCTGTTTCTCCATGAGAAGATACAGTTTGTTAAGGCCATAGAGAGCCGTACCGTGTTTTTGCTGGTAGTAAGAGAAAGGTTGGAGGAGCCTGATAAAAGCCAGACCACACTCGTGTTTGATTGCATCACTCATAATGGGAAATGAGAGCAGCTAAATTACACTTTAAAACAGAACATTAAAAAAATATCAATCTGTTATTTACTTACGTAGTTGGGGAATTGCGACTTGAGTGACTCACACAAGTGAAAATCTTTGTCCACCATTACATAGTAAGTAGGAAGTTTACTCAAGAACCACTTTTCTACCACTTTTTCCTTTTTTTCTTCCAAAGCCCTTTGGGCAATTCTATCGTAATCGTCACGAAGGTTTTCTCTATGTGGCTCAGTGCGTGACTGGAGATAAACCAACCTCACGGCTTGTTTATCTTGCTCATCTTTATAAACAATAGGCGTAGAGTAGTCACCCACTTTTAATTTATCCAGGTAAGGAATCAAACTTTTATCCAGCTCGTCGATTGTTACAAAGTTACCACCCTGGCCACTAAGAATACCCGCAGTGAATTTGCTGTTTTGGTCATCGCTGAATTTGTCAACTGCTTCTCCAAAAGCCAGGGCACCAGCAACAAGCTTGATTCTAATTGAATCAAATTTAATCTTGGTCAATTCAATGTCTTCATCTTGCAACTGAGGTACACGTAAAATATGTCTAACAACAGCATCATCGCCGTTCCTACTTACCATTTGAATGATGTGGTAACCAAACTTAGATTTGACAATAGGTGAAACTTGTCCCTCTTTTAATCTAAATGCAGCATTCTTGAATTCCGGATCCCACTGCTTCTCATTTCTGTTGATCTCGTAACGACCCCCATTTTGTTTACTACCCGGATCTTCTGTATATAAACGTGCGAGTGTTTCAAAAGCTTTCTGACCAGCTTCTACTTGTTTTCTATAATCTGCCAACTCATCTTGTGCAAATTTTTCAAGTTCCCGTCCAGCTTTTGGGTGCATCACAATTTGTCCAATTACCATTTCGGTCTCATAAAAAGGTAGACTATCTGTAGGAATTTTTTTATGGAAATCCCTTACTTCGGTTGGTGTAATTTTTACCAACTCTACAATTTTATCGCGCATAGACCTGGCAAGGCGGCCTTCACGAATTGATTTTCTAAAATCTTCTTTTACTTGGTAAATGGTTCTACCAGCAATTTGCTCAAAAGCTTCTTTACCACCATATTGGGAAATAAAATAACGAATACGCTGATCAAGTTCTGCTTCTATTTCTTCATCAGAGACTGGAAGCGAATCTTTTTCAGCTTGCAGAATAAGCGCCTTGTCCTGCATCATCTTTTCTAACAATATACATTCTGTATTGGGAGGCACTTCATTGCCTTGTCGCTTTAAATCGTCTATGTAATTGACGATATCACTCTTCAAGACAATCTTATCACCAACGATGGCAATGATTTTATCTGCCAATAGCTTCGCAGATTGGGCCTTCGAATTAAAGGCCAAGGCCACAAAAAACAACAAAGTCAGTATCCTTTTCATGCGCATAATTCAATACCAAGTTAATGGCTTCTAGGTTAAGAGAATCTTAATTTACGCTTGTCAAACTAATTTACTCTTTCTATTTAGAGCGTTCTCTTTACTTCTGTTTCTTCAAATGCTTCAATCACGTCACCCACACGCATATCGTTGAAGTTCTTGATGGTCAATCCGCACTCCATACCCGCAGATACGTCTTTAGCATCATCTTTATAACGCTTCAAACTTCCGAGTTCAGCATTTGTGCCTTCACCTTTAGGATATTCAACAATACCATCACGGATAATACGGATTTTGCTGTTTCTGCTGATCTTACCATCTAAAACATAACATCCCGCAACGGTTGCCTTATCAAATTTATACACCTCACGAATTTCCACATTACCAACAATCTTCTCTTCAATCTTCGGCTCAAGCATACCCTCCATGGCACTCTTGATGTCTTCAATAACAGTATAGATGATGGAGTACAATTTGATTTCTACACCTTCGCCTTCAGCAATTTTGTTGGCTTGGATAGAAGGACGAACGTTGAAACCAATGATGATTGCATCAGATGCAGTGGCCAAGAGTACATCACTCTCCGTGATTTGTCCAACTGCCTTGTGCACCACCTTGATAGCCACTTCCGGCGTAGAGAGCTTCTGCAAAGAGTCACTCAATGCTTCAACCGAACCATCCACGTCACCTTTAATAATAATATTCAATTCTTTGAAATTACCCAAGGCAAGTCGTCTGCCAATTTCATCCAGTGTAATGTGTTTCTTGGTACGAATACCTTGTTCACGCATAATCTGTGCTCTTCTATTGGCAATTTCCTTTGCTTCAGACTCTTCCTCGTATACTTTGAATTTTTCACCCGCTTGAGGAGCACCATTCAAACCAAGAATCAATACTGGTGTGGATGGTGGAATTACATCCACGCGGTTGTTTCTTTCGTTCATCATGGCCTTTACCCTACCAAAGTGTTGACCACTTACCACCAAATCTCCCTGGCGTAAAGTACCATTTTGTACAAGGATAGTAGCAACATAACCCCTTCCTTTATCTAAAGTAGCCTCAATAACCGTACCTGAAGCCTCTTTTTCGGGGTTCGCCTTTAGGTTAAGCATTTCAGCTTCTAGCAATATTTTTTCCAGTAGTTTATCAATGTTCAATCCAGTTTTAGCAGCAATTTCCTGACTTTGGAATTTTCCACCCCATTCTTCAACAAGGATATTCATGCCAGAAAGCTGCTCATAGATTTTTTGGGGATTGGCTCCCTCTCTATCAATCTTATTGATAGCAAAAATCATGGGCACACCAGCTGCTTGCGCGTGACTGATGGCTTCTTTCGTCTGTGGCATTACAGCATCGTCTGCAGCAATTACAATTACAGCCAAATCGGTAACCTTGGCACCACGCGCACGCATGGCGGTGAAGGCTTCGTGACCTGGTGTATCTAAAAAGGCGATTGCTTTGCCATTTGGAAGATCCACATGATAAGCACCAATGTGCTGGGTGATACCACCCGCCTCACCGGCCACTACATTTGCATTTCGGATATAGTCTAGCAACGAGGTTTTACCATGGTCTACGTGACCCATGATGGTAACAATAGGTGCACGTGGCAACAAATCTTCAGCAGCATCAGCATCATCTTCTTCTTCCATCTCCATTTGCTTCTCCATGTCTATGAACTCTACTTCATATCCAAACTCACCTGCAACAAGTTCAATAACTTCTGCATCCAAACGCTGGTTAATAGATACCATGATGCCCAAGCTCATACATTTTCCTATGATCTCAGCAAAACTCACATCAAGGAGACTAGACAATTCACTCACACTGATAAATTCAGTAAGCTGAATCTTGTTGTCCTCTTCCCCATCCGCACCCGCTTCCATCTCCTCGCGCTTGAGACGGCGCAATTTCGACTTCGTAATTTTTCCTCTTGAACCACCGCCACCTGAAAGTTTGGCCTGTGTTTCCTTGATTTTATTTTGAATTTCCTTTTTATCAATCTCCTTGACCTCAGTTCGCTTTACTGCCCTCATCCCATTTTGGCGTGGTGCAGAAGTACGTTGAGGAGCTCCAGGAGCAGGTGATGCTCCGCCCTTTTGAATTAAAGGCTTAGACCTTTCAATATCTTTTTTCTCAATCGGAATGCGCTTTCTCTTTCTCTTCTCTTCGCTTGACTTGACTTTATCTTCGGTTTCAGGAACCAGCTCAATTTTCCCAACGATTTTTGGACCTTCCAATTCAGGTGCCTCAATCTTCATCATCTCAATTACATCTGGTGCTGCTTCGTCAACAACCACTTCCTTCTTTTCTTCAGGTTCAGCTTGAATCACTGTAGGTGCTGGATCTGGAACCGCATCAACTACAGCCTCTTTCTTTTTTGCACTACCTTTTTTAGGCTTGGTTGAAGAATCAAGTGCATCTAAGTCAATTTTATCAAGAATTTTCGGACCCTCCAACTCAGGTGCCTCAATTTTCATCAACTCTATTGGAGGAGGAGGTGGTGGTGGAGGGGGTGGAGCTGGTGGAGGAGGTGCTTGTATAGGAGCTGTCACCTCTACTGGCGTAGGTTGTTCAACCTCAACTGGTTCAGTCTTCTTTTTGGTATCTTTTTTAAATACAATTTCCTCTTCATCTTTCTTCTTCTTGGCTTCTGTTGCAGCGCCCTTAGGAATTTCAATGGCATCGCTCTTCGCCTTCGCAGCCTTATCTGAAGAGAATTCTTGTTGCAAAGATCGATACATATCCTCCGTCAACTTAGAAGTTGGCTTTAGATCATCTTTGCTAAATCCCTTCAAAATAAGGAAGTCCACCAACGTATCCTTTCCGATGTTGAACTCTTTGGCCGCTGCCATTAACCTGGGTGTGTTTAATTCTGACATTTATCCTCCTTAAGCTTTAATGCTATTTTCTTTTTCTTGAAAGCGTTTTGTGTTCAACTAGTCTTTATCAAACTCAGCCCTCAACACATTTCGCAATTCTTCAATGGTTTCTTTTTCAAGATCTGTTCTTCGCTCCAATTCAGTTGCCGTAAGATCAAGGACACTGCGCGCGGTATCACAACCGATGCGTTTCAACTCTTCAATTATCCATTCTTCAATCTCATCACTAAATTCTTCAAGATCGATGTCGTATTCGGCCATTTCACCTTCATTGTCTCTGTACACATCAATGTTAAATCCAGTAAGCTCTTCTGCCAACTTGATGTTCACACCTCTCTTACCAATAGCCAATGAAACCTGATCTGGTGATACAAATACTTCCGCACGCTTGCCTTCGTTATCAATGTTCATGCGTGTGATTTTTGATGGCGTAAGAGATCGTTGAATCAACAACTGAATATTGTTGGTGAAATTGATCACATCAATATTTTCGTTCTTCAATTCGCGAACAATTCCGTGAATACGGCTTCCCTTCATACCCACACAAGCACCTACCGGATCGATACGGTCATCAAAACTCTCCACCGCAACCTTGGCACGCTCACCTGGCTCACGAACAATCTTTTTAATTACGATCAAGCCATCAAAAATTTCTGGCACCTCAATTTCTAACAATTTTGCAAGGAAAGAGGGATGGGTTCTTGAAAGAATAATCACCGGAGAATTGTTCTTCAATTCTACTTTTTTAATTACAGAGCGAACGCTCTCTCCTTTCTTGAAATAATCTGCAGGAATTTGCTCCGACTTTGGCAAAATCAATTCGTTGCCATCCTCATCAATCAACAACACTTCTTTTTTCCAAACCTGGTATACTTCAGCGTTAATGATTTCACCTGCGCGGTCACCGTATTTTTTTACAAGAGCATTCTTTTTTAAATCGCCAATACGGCTAGCCAATGTCTGTTTGGCTGCGAGTATCGCCCTTCTTCCAAAATCCATGATGTCCACCTCTTCATACAATTCTTCACCTACCTCATAATCGGGTTCAATCTTTACTGCATCGCTGTACTCGATCTCCATCAATGGATTTTCAACCGCACCGTCTTCTACAATCATACGGTGACGAACGATCTCCAAATCACCTTTCTCTGTATTGACGATAACGTCGAAACTCTCATCAGATCCATACTTCTTACGGAGTAATGTTTTGAAAACATCCTCAAGTACTTTCATCAGTGTGGGGCGATCGATGTTCTCCGCATCTTTGAAATCCTGGAAGGACTCGATCAAATTGATACTTGCCATAGCCTATCGTTTTTTGTTCTTGTCTATTTTATTAAAATACAATTTTTACAACCGTTGATTTTACCTCTGCGAAAGCAAGTTCATGCTTTACGATTTCCTTCTTTTTCCCCTTGCCCTTCTCTTCCTCTACCACAATTCCATCTTCGTTGGCCTCCAATAACTTCCCTTCTATCTCAGTGCCATCTACACGAACCACCTCTACCATTCTTCCCAAATTTTTCTTGTACTGCCTGCGCAACACCAAAGGTTCATCCACTCCGGGCGAAGAAACCTCCAAACCAAACTCACCGTCATTCGCTATTTCCTTCTCAACGATCAACTTGTACAAAGCCCTGTTGAGTCGTACACATTTTTCAATCGTAACACCCTCATCACCATCCACATACACAGAAATATTGTTGATGGGTCTGATATGCACCCTTACCAAAAAAATAGTAGGCTCAGCCTCCAAAAGACCCTCTACTAAAGTATTGATTATCAGTGTTTTCTCTTCGTTCGACATGGTATAGAAATGAAGAAGGGAACGACTCCGTTCCCTTCAATTGTTCCTCTTTCGATTACAAAGATAGAAAAATTGGGTGAAATGGCAAAATTGTTGTGTGTTGGTATGCCGACTGAACACTGTCATTTTTTCTTTAAAAGGATTGCATAACTTCACTTGACGCCTTTAACTGACAATTGCACCCCCTAACTTCTTCGTTTTATGTCTGAAAACCTAAACGATTTTTACAAAGAAAACAAGAGATTGGTTTCAGATTACGTGGAAACCAGACTTGATTTGCTGAAACTTACCACTGTAAGAAGCCTGTCAAGGACCTTAAGTATGCTTATTTTGGTTACGATCATCAGTTTCATGGTCTTGTTTTTCCTCCTGTTCTTGGTCATTGCATTCTCCTGGTTTATGTCTGACTTACTCGGAAGCGCCACCATGGGATTCTTGTGCGGCGGAGGTGTTTTTCTGCTGATCCTTGCACTATCCGTTGCTTTTAGAAAAGCTTTATTTCTTAACCCCTTGATCCGCCTGTTCATACAGACTTCCACACAGGAGGAAGAGGACGAATTTTATTGAAATGAATAGACGAATTAGAAATATAGAGCAACTCGACAGAACCATCCGCGAACTGAAAGCGAAGCAGAAGAGCCTGGAAACCAGTATCGACCATAATTTCCAAAGCCTTAAAGGCAATTATTTTAACATGACCCTCAATAGTATTTTTGGTGGCAAACGCAGCACAACCAATTTCTGGGCTGATATCGTTGGCAGGTTTATGGAAAGTGAAAAATTACAACAAGGCGTTAGCAACCTCGTTAATAAGGTGGCTGATAAAATTGGCGATGCGCTAAAAGGAGAGAAATAACAGCAGTATACCTTGTTAAATTTAAAAGAACCAATTCCCAAAATCCTTACCTAAGTTTTTGCAATTAACTAACTTCGCAATATGTTACGCTATATCTTATTGGGCTTTACCATCTACTTCGCCTACCGATTTATTGTAGGCTTTGTTGTGCCTGTTTACAAAACCACAAAGCAGGTAAAAAAACAATTCAATGCCATGCGCGAACAACAAGAGCAATACACCCAAAGCCCTACACCTGAACCAGAAAAGAAACCAACGCGTGCAAACAAAAGCGATTACATCGATTTTGAAGAAATCAAAGATTAATTTCAACCCAAAATAAGCAATCGATATCCCGCCGTATCTTATTTGCCTGGAGTAATTACAATATTTCTAAATTCCACTGGTCCATGATCTCCTTGTAAAAATATTGGACCGGCTTCACCTTCCTTGCTGTCTAAGGCACCTCCAGTTATACCAGGAATAATTTGGTCGCTGATGATGGTCTTGCCATTTGCAACAACAGTCACCCTGCGCCCAATCAAAGTAATATCGTATACCTGCCATTCACCAGCTGGTTTCACAGCCATTTGGTTCGGTGTTAAAAATCCATAAACACCACCAAAGAAATGAGAGTCTGGCTCCCTGCCATAACTATCTTCTACTTGCACCTCATATCGTCCGCGTAAATACACACCACTGTTACTTCCTTTAGGATAGCGCACTTCAATGTGCAATTTAAAATCATTGAATTTTTGAGTTGTCATGATGTTAGAACCAGAACGCGGACTTTTCATGATGCCATTTTCAGCCAGCCACTGGTTGTCTGTGGTCTGCGTTTTCCATCCACTTAAATCTTTCCCATTAAATAAAGTGATGGGTGCACTCCAAACAGGCGCTGCAGTTCTATGGAGTAATGGTGCGCGCTCACCAACAAATGGTTGTGTTTCTCCACGGTTGTTTTTTATGGTGCCTACAAGTTTACCATCTTTAATTTCTGCATTCATCACCAAATCAATATCGGTCATGTCCCATTGCGGAGGAATACTAAAGTTTAATTTGCCATTTGTGAAATTAACTTTTGCAATCGGCCTTGCGCTTCCACCTTCCGCAACAAAATGACCTACCAGGGTTTTAATGCCAGAGAGCTCGACTTCCAACCAGGAAGGAACAATTTTATCCCCTTGATCCACAGTTAAATCCCATCGTCCAATAATTTCAGGTGGTGGTGGAGGTGCAGCATGGTCTTGTGCAGTTGCAAAAAAAGAAAAAAGCAAAGCGAAGAATGTAAATAGTTTTTTCATGATGGCATGTTTATTTACCGAATATAAAAAAAAGGATTGATACTGAAAGAGGATTTCATAAATTGCTTCCTACAAAAAGAACAGCTTGTTTAATGCTTAGAAGACTGAGTTTTATAGTTCCTCTTTTCCTAATGCTCATCAGCAACAA
>CAMDFC010000059.1 GCA_945897185.1 Chitinophaga pinensis
CGCATTCTCTTTTTACCTTCTTTCTGCTTTTCCAATAATTTACGTTTACGACTAATATCACCACCATAACATTTGGCAGTAACATCTTTACGCATAGCAGAAATATTTTCTCTTGCAACTACTTTTGCACCAATTGCAGCTTGGATGGCTATTTGGAATTGCTGACGGGGTAAAAGTTCTTTGAGTTTTTCGCAAAGCTTTCGTCCAAATTCTTGCGAACGACTTCTATGTATCAAAGCAGATAAAGCATCAACCTTTTCGTTGTTCAATAAAATATCCATTTTTACAATGTCGCTATCACGGTATCCAATGGGACTATAATCAAACGATGCATATCCACGGGTCTGACTTTTTAGCTTATCATAAAAATCAAAAACAATTTCTGTCAATGGCATTTCAAAAATAAGCTCTACCCTATTTTGGGTAAGGTAACTTTGGTTAATCAGCATACCTCTTTTACCAAGACAAAGGGTCATGATGTTACCAATATAATCAGGCTTGCTAATAATTTGAGCCCGAATAAAAGGTTCTTCAATCCTATCCATCTGAGTAGGATCTAACATTTCACTTGGATTATTTACTTTGATTTCAACCCCTTTTGAATCGTAGGCCACGAAACTCACGTTTGGAACGGTTGTAATTACGGTCTGGTTGAATTCCCTTTCTAGACGCTCTTGGATGATTTCCATATGCAACAAACCAAGGAATCCACATCGGAAACCAAAGCCAAGGGCTTGAGAAGTTTCCAATTCAAAAGTGAGCGAGGCATCATTGAGTTGGAGTTTATCCATACAATCCCTCAATTCTTCAAAATCTTCTGTAACTACAGGGAAAATACCAGCAAATACCATTGGTTTAACATCCTCGAACCCTCTGATGGCAGGGGCAGGGTTAGTAGCGCTGATGATGGTATCACCAACTTTCACCTCTTTGGCATTTTTGATTCCCGTAATTAAGTATCCCACATCTCCACATTGTACAGATTTCTGTTCTTGCATGGTGAGTTTTAGAATGCCTACTTCATCAGCACCATATTCAAGGTCAGTAGAAACAAACTTGATTTTTTCTCCTTTATTTAGGCTTCCGTTTAAAATACGGTAGTAGACGATAATTCCTCTAAATGAATTGAAGACACTGTCAAATACCAGTGCCTGAAGTGGTGCATTGGGGTCGCCTTTGGGAGAAGGAATACGATTAACAATCGCATCTAAAATACCTTCTATGCCTATACCGGCTCTTCCACTGGCTAATAAAATGTCTTCTGACTTGCAACCAATTAAATCTATGATTTGGTCTTTCACTTCTTCAATCATGGCACCGTCCATATCAATTTTATTGATGACGGGAATGATCATAAGATTATTCTCAACAGCCAAATAAAGGTTGGAAATAGTTTGTGCCTGAATTCCTTGTGCAGCATCAACCAACAAAAGTGCGCCTTCACATGCCGCTAAAGCCCTGCTCACCTCATAACTGAAGTCGACGTGACCGGGAGTATCTATTAAGTTTAAGGTGTATTGCTGACCATCCGTATGGTTATAATTAATTTGAATCGCATGACTCTTAATGGTAATTCCTTTTTCTCTTTCAAGATCCATGTCGTCTAACACCTGATCCATCATATCTCGGTCACTTATGGTATTGGTTGTTTGTAGCAACCTATCAGCTAAAGTGGATTTTCCATGGTCGATATGTGCAATAATGCAAAAATTTCTAATCTGTTTCATCAATTACTATGAGAAAAAATACAATTATGAAATGTTAATAAAAGGAAATGCAAAGTTAATCATTTTAGTTCTCAGTAAATCTTGTATTTTCGTTACGTACAAAAGATAAACATGAAAGATTTATTTGAGCAAGCGGTTAAAGATGCTGAGCTTTTAAAGGACAGGCCCAGTAACGAGACATTACTTCAATTGTACTCTTTTTATAAGCAATCTACTGAAGGTGATAACATGAATGAGCCACCTGAAAATCCGTTTGATTTTGTAAAAAAAGCCAAATTCGAGGCATGGGCATCCCTCAAAGGAAAAACCCCTGAGGAAGCCATGAAAGATTATATCGAATTGGTTGAAAAATTGAAGGTCTAATCCCTTATTGAAGTGCCTTAATAATTTGTATAAATTCTTGGGCAACCAAAGAGGCACCACCAACCAATCCCCCATCTACATCAGGTTGAGAAAACAGTTCAACTGCATTAGCGCCTTTAACACTTCCTCCATAAAGAATGGAAATTTCAGCTGCAACTTCAGTCCCGTATTTTTTTGACAAAACAGACCTGATATGTGCATGCATTTCTTGTGCTTGTGCTGATGATGCTGTTTTTCCTGTCCCAATAGCCCAGATAGGCTCATATGCAATAACCACTTTTTGAATAGCAACTTCATCCAAATGGAAAAGTGATTCTTGGAGTTGTTGTTCCACATATTGGTTTTGTGCACCAGCTTCTCTGATATCCAGAGGTTCACCACAACAGAAAATTGGTGTGATTTCTTTGGTAAGACAAAGGTTTACTTTATCTGCAAGTACAGCATTCGATTCAGCAAAATATTCCCTTCTTTCACTGTGTCCAACTACACAGAATTTTAGTCCTATGGATGCTATCATGTCAACGGCTACCTCTCCGGTAAATGCTCCGGCGGTTTTATGGTGACAGTTCTGTGCGGACAAGAAAATGTTATTTTTCCCTTCAACGATTGATTGAAGTGGGTATAAATAGGGGTAAGGCACTGCAAAAACTACTTCATGATTTGATGGAACTGATTCAACTGAAGAAAGAATTTCTTCTAGCAATGATTTTCCTTCTTCAAGGGATTTGTTCATTTTCCAATTTGCAGCAGCGATTTGTTTTCTCATTTTAGTATTGATTATAGAGGTTGACGATATTTTGTTTTACATCTTCATTGGGTGTTTGTCCTTTCATCTTCATCCATTTTTCCAATTCACCCATCAACTTTTCCAGTTCGTATTTCTGTGTTCCAGTATTGCCCCAGGAAAATGGTGGAATGTATTTTGGCGACATTACATCTTTGGAGAAGACATTGGCATAGGCACCTATAATCGTTCCACTGTTGATAGCAGTATTTACCGCTGTTCTTACAAAATCTCCCATAAAGACCCCTATCTTCTCTGAAGCGAGTCTGTATGCCTTGCTCTGCATGTCCCATACCTTTATTTTTCCAGCTGTATTCTTTAAGTTAGAACAAGTGGTACCAGCACCCAGGTTACACCACTCCCCTATATAACTGTCACCAAGATACCCATGATGGGATTTGTTGGAATTCGCATGTAAAATACTGTTCTTTATTTCTCCGCCCACCACACAATTTTTTCCAATATTTGTACCTTCATACAAAGTAGCGCCCATTTTTACCACAGCGTTTTCTCCAATATAAATTGGACCACGAAGCATGGCACCGGCCATTATTTGAGCGTATTTATCTATTACAACAGCTCCATTTTCTGTATTGATGAAGCAATGGTCGATTTTTGCGGTAGGATCAATTAAGACGGGATACTCACCTGTTAGCGCAATTACTTTGGGTAAAGAAGGTAGAAATGAGGAGGTGTCCAACATTTGAAAATCTTCTTTTAAAAAAACAATATTCAGTTGAACAAGTTCCCAAAGACGATTTAAATGGCAAAACGCTTGATCTTGAATACTTTTCGAGTTGAATAGCACTTCAAGATTTAGATTGGCTTTAGGTATTAAATTGGCTGCAATAGAGAAATCTGCATCCTTTTTTTGGGAAAACTTGAGGGAGATAGACTGATTTTGTGCTATGAATTGCCACCTTTGTTTAATTGAAAAAATACCAATTCTGAGGTCTGAGACTGACCTGGTGAGGGTAAGCGGAAGGAAATCCTGTTGGATGTTCTCTTCTTCTAGGTATATAGAGTAGTTTTTCAATCTTGTCAAATCTACGACTAGAATAGGAAAAGAAAAACCCTCCGATTGGAGGGTTTTGAAATTACTTTTTTGCGTATTTCTTTTTGAACTTGTCTATTCTACCTGCTGTGTCTACAAGCATGTTTTGACCAGTGTAAAACGGATGAGATGTATTAGAGATCTCAAGTTTAACAATTGGGTATTCATTGCCATCTTCCCATTTGATGGTCTCTTTTGAAGAGTTACCAGAGCGGGTTAAAAATGTAGTACCGTTACTCATGTCTTTGAAAACTACAAACTTGTAATTTTCTGGATGTAATCCTTTTTTCATTTTGATGATTTTTAGGCTTCATGGATTGGGCCATGAGTTATTAATAAGTTTGCAAAGTTAGGGATTAATCCCTTATTTTTCAATTTTTAAGAAAATTAGCTTTTCATGTTTTCAAACTGAAGGGGTAAATCAAGTTCAGCTGTTTTACACAACTGCATAACTTCCTGTAAATCATCTATTTTCTTACCTGTAACCCTAATAATGTCATCCATAATTTGGGTTTGGACTTTAAGGCCTTTGTCTTTAATTAGTTTGGTGATTTTCTTTGCATCCTCTTGTTTTAGTCCATTTTTCACAATCACTTCCTGCTTAATGGTCTTGCCACTTGGGTAAGCTGATTTTGTCTGATCAAAGGCGTGGGGTGAAATTCCCTGTTTGTTTGATCTATTAATGAGTACCTCAACGAGTTGCTTCATTTTCATGTCGTCTCCAGCTTCCAAAAGGATTTTCATGTCCTTTTTATTTAAATCAATGTTTACGACTGAATCTTTAAAGTCAAAACGGTTGGTGATTTCTTTTTTGGTTACGTTTATGGCATTGTCTAATGCTTGAGCGTCAACTTTACTTAAGATATCAAAAGAAGCCATGGTATTTATTTTTGAAGGGATAATTTATATCGTTTGTTTGAATCAAACCACAACCAAGCACCAGCTATAATGAGTAATGAGGAGATCAATTCAGCTTGTGTTGGGTGAAATCCGAAAAGATCGTAGGTTGAATTAACACGGATTTTCTCCACCATAAATCTTTCAAACCCATTGAGAATAAGATAAAGTCCAAATAAAGCACCAGGAGCCTTTATTTTCTTTCTGAAATACCATAAAACGAGAAAAAGAAGTGAACAGGCTACAATTTCATATAAAGCAGTTGGGAATACAGGAGGGGTCAATTGGTAGCAGTAAGCGCCTTCACAATTCTTCATTTTTACTCCCACTTCATTTACATTATGAGGGTAATTGTAAGCCCAGAACCAGTTTGGTAAAAAAGAAGCACCTTTGAAATCAAGGTGAGGAATGCTATCCATGTTTCCGTATTCGTTCACCAGTACGGAGGTGAATTCCTGATTGTCCATCAAAGTCTGGTGAAACTCCCAATCTGCAGCTTCAACTATTTGGCTCTTCTCGTTTACTTTATATGCACTGTTAAAAACTCCCCAGTCGCCGTCTCCTGAAACATGACAACCCATTCTACCGATGGCATAAGCAATCATAAGTGCAGGTGCAGCTGAATCAATCAAATGACGGATACCAATTTTTTTGCCTCTGGCAAATAAAATAATGGTGATTGAAGCAAGAATGAGACCACCGTAAAAAGTGAGTCCACTTGGTGATAAAAGATTGCCAATAGGATCTTGAATAAACCTATCCCAATTCTCCAAGTTGTCAAAAATCTTTGCTCCAATAAAACCTGTAATTGCAGCATAGACAACGATGTCACCTACCCGTTCGTGAGGCCAAATTTTGAATTTTCTTTCCTCTGGTTTTGCCAGTGCTTGTTTTTTCTTTTCAAAATATTTCAATCCTGAAAATAAAACTCCGAGGAACAACCCGCCTAATAAAGAACCCTGACTGGAAAATATATATTGTTGAGGGTTTACTTGGGAATCATTTAAGAAAACGCCAATAATTTTATACCCTACCAGAAAACCAAATCCAAAATTGGCAAGAAGTTCTGTAAATGAAGCAGGCTTACCTACGATCATTTTCTCTTCTAGCGAAAACAACAATCCCTCGTCCTCTTTTCTCTTCAATTCATTTTTCAGAAACATAGCAGCCACTACGAATGCAATGGCAACAAGAAATCCAAAAGAATTAATGTATAAAGTAAAACCCGGAGGGGTTATACCTAATACATCCTTTAAAAAAAAATAGAGATTGGGGTACATAGCAGGTTAGTTACAATATTCTTCGTAAGCAGCCATAAGGTTTTGTGCAATCATTTGTGCAGGTCTTCCTTCAATTTGATGACGCTCAATCATGTGAACCAATTTGCCATCTTTAAAAAGTGCAATTGCAGGTGAAGATGGTGGGTAAGGTAACAGGTGCTCTCTTATCTTACGAACAGCATCAAGGTCGAAACCTGCAAATGTTGTAGTAAGATGGTCGGGTCTTTTTAATCCATTATGAACGGACATTAAAACACCAGGTCTTGCACTACCTGCGGAACAACCACAAACTGAATTGATTACAACAAGGGTTGTACCACTAGCGGCCAATTGCGTATCCACTTGTTCTGGGGTAAGCAACTCTTCAAAACCATTTTCTGTCAATTCTTCCTTCATTGGAATTACTATCTGTGCTGGATACATATGTTAAGATTTTAGACAAAGTTACACAATTGATTGCTTTGAGTTAAATTAGCACAAACAAAGTTTGTCTTGAGATTCTTTCTTTTTGTTTATATCCTCTTAATTACCAATGTAAGCTTCAGTCAGGAAGACCAAAAGGACACCATCATTGTCGCTTTAGACACCCTTCCGCTCATTCCCCTTGAACCTAAGTCTACAGATACTATTTTGAGGATAACCAACCTCAATCCTTTTTTCACTTTACAGGTAGATTCTACCTTGGTTTATGATTTGGAGATCAATAAACCCCCTCACCATTTCTTCTGGTTTCTTAAAAATGCCCCTATTGGAGTTAAAATAGATAAAAACACAGGGGTACTCTATTTTAAAGCTGATAAAAGTTATTTCAAAAGCGGTAAACTCAAATATGATATTCCTTATAAAGTGGAAGTGGGAATACAAAATCTTAGGGATGCCACCGAACGAACGGAGTCCACATTCACACTTCTTTTTTACAATACAGAAGTTATTGTTTCAAAAGTAAAGCCCACTATTGGCAATACCGTCCAATTAGAATAAGGAGATTCAATCCAATTTAGGGTACAATGTGAGGAAGGTAGTTTCCCAATTGAACAAATTACCATCAATTCCAATTATCCCATCAGCGATTTCAAATCAGTTAAAAACTGCAATGATGAATTTAAATGGATGGTACCCTACGATTTTATAAGAGAGAATGATACCAGTAGACAAAAAATATTGATTTTACAGTTTATTGGGACTGACAAATTTCAAAATTCAGATACAGCTACTATTAGATTGTTTATTAGAACCGGCGTTAATTATCCCCAAAAAAATTTAGAGCACGCACAGGTATTGTCTGAAATAAAAAAATACGTCACCAACTTAAAATTGACCTTCTACATGGTGAGTAAAAATATCAAGACCAATAAAAATACCAGAACAACCTTAGACATTACTGGATCATCTACAGCAATGTTAGGCACCATCATATCCACATCAGGATCTGCCAGTTCTTCTCAAAGCTTAGGCAAGATTCTTCCGTCTGTCGGATTAACCTTGGTACCTGTAAAAGAGGCAGTTGCTCCTAATAAAGTACAAGAGCAGAACACTGCATCTCAAATTAGGGGTACAATCAAAAGATTGGATTATATGTTGACTGAAAATATGCTTGTTGGAGATCGTGATCCTGAAATTCTTACCAAAACAAGAAAACTCAGAGAAGAGTTAAAGCAGTCTCAACTCCAGTTGGTAGATCTTCCTTTGGTTGAATTCGATCCTCGTTATAGCGAGCAAGATGCGGAATCTTATTTTAACAACCCTAAGGTAAATAAGAACTATAAGCTAAAAATAAAATAATCAATTGCAGTTGTCTTTCCTGCGCGTATCAATAAGGTAATGGATTGCATAATTGATTTATCCGTAAAACAACGGGTTACACCAATTGAATCTCCATTAAACATGGATGTAAAAAGCTGATTGACAACGGCTGCAACTTTTTGTTCCTCGGTTTGTGCAAATGAGAAATTAAAGGAAGATAAAGCGATTAAAATGAGGGGTAACTTTTTCATACGCTTAGAGGTAACCAAGTATTTTTAACATACTTTGTGCAGATTGTTCTTTTGCATAAACCCAATCATGCAACTTACCATTTTTATCGTAGCCAATGATAATGTGCTTTGGTGATGGAATCATGCAATGCTTAATTCCACCATACCCACTGATTTGATCTTGATAAGCACCTGTATGAAAAAAACCAAGATACAAGGGCTCTTTATTATCGCCATTTGTTTTTGGCAAAAAAACTTCATTTACGTGTTCCTCTGAATCATAGTAGTCGTGGCTATCACAGGTTAAACCACCCAACACTACACGCTGGTATTCATTGTCCCATTTATTAATAGGCAATAAAAGGAACTTCTCCCCTATACCCCATGTATCTGGTAAGGTGGTGATGAATGAAGAATCAATCATATACCAAATTTCTCTATCATTTTGTATTTTCTCAGCCAACACAGAATAGATATGGGCCATACTTTCACCTACAGTAAAGCTTCCAAATTCAGTGAAGATATTGGGCATCGGCACTTTGGCTTTTTTACAAGCTTTCTTTATGGTGCCTACAATCTCATTGATCATGAATGCGTAATTGTATTCAAAGCCCAATGAATGTTTAATCGGAAACCCACCACCAATATTGATAGAATCTAACTCTGGACAAATCTTTTTTAATTGACAATAAAGGTTAATTACTTTATTTAACTCACTCCAATAATAGATGTCATCCTTAATACCTTTATTGAGGAAGATGTGCAACATTTTCAGTTGAAATTTCTCTTCGTATCCTTCAATTTGATCAACATAAAACTCAAGAATATCCTTTGCTCTAAAACCTAATCTTGATGTATAAAAAGGAAAATTGGGTTCCTCTTCTGCTGCAACGCGAATGCCCAATTTAAATGGCTCTCTTACCGCACGTTTGTAGCGATCTAATTCTTCCTTGTTATCTAGAATAGGTATTACATTTTTGAATCCGGTGTTGATTAATCGGGCAATTCTAGATGTATATGTTTTTTGCTTGAACCCATTACAAATAATAAAAATATCTTTTGTGATTTTTCTTCTTTTGTAAAGGTTATTGATAATTTCAATATCGTATGCGAAAGATGTTTCAAGATGAATATCGTGTTGAAGTGCTTCCTCTACAACAAACGAAAAGTGAGAACTTTTTGTACAATAACAGTAGTGATATTTACCTTCGTATTTGTGCTTTTTTAACGCTTGTTCAAAAAGGGTTTTGGCCTTGTTGATTTGTGTACCAATTTTTGGCAGGTAGGTAAGTTTCAAAGGTGTACCATATTTTTCAATAATGGCTTTTAAATCTAAGCCATTGAAAAAAAGATTATTGTCCTTTGTCTCGAAGCCTTCCTGGGGGAAATAGAAGGTCTGTTTTACAAGGTCTGTATACGTATTGCTCATTTGTCCTTTCAATATTATTTAATTTAATGTAACAAAATTAATTTTTTTCATTACGTAAAAATAAAAAACCGGATGTTTATTTCTACATCCGGTTTTCCTTTATTTCACTTCTGTGTTATTTTACAGAATTAACAAGTTCCTTGAAAGAAGCAGGGTTGTTCATTGCAAGATCAGCTAGTACTTTACGATCTAGTTCAATTCCCTTGATCTTGAGTTTGTTCATGAACTCAGAGTATTTTAGCCCTTCTTCTCTAACAGCGGCATTAATACGTACAATCCATAAACTACGGTAATCTCTTTTCTTTAGTTTACGGCCTACATAGCTATAGGTAAGTCCTTTTTCAAGAACGTTTTTGGCAACTGTATATACATTTTTTCTTTTACCATAGAAACCTTTGGCTTGTTTGAGGATTCTTTTTCTGCGTCCTCTAGAGGCAACGGCATTTTTTGAACGTGGCATATCTTAATAAGTTTAAATTAATGAATTAATGACCTTATTTGAGACGCAATAGTCTCTTTACAAAATCGAGGTTAGAGTGTCCAACCTGCCCTGTAAGACGAAGTGCACGTTTACGTTTGGTTGACTTTTTTGTGAGCAAGTGACCTCTTGAAGGTTTTCTGAAGGTGATTTTACCGCTTCCGGTCACCTTGAATGTTTTTTTGGCCCTTGAGTGGGTTTTCACTTTTGGCATAAAAAATCTAATTTAAAGTTACCCCTACTGGTGACTTCGAACAGACGAAGTACTTGTGGGACCATTTGGGAATAGTTCAGTAATTAACTGAAGGAGTGCAAAATTAGTAAAAATGTGGATAATTGGGTAATTTTTCTTCTATTTTACAATTATTTACCAGAAGTCCAATTGTTATTCTCGCTTTGGTAGTCTGGAAATACCTTATCCGGATCAATTGTCACTCTTTTTAGTTCCTCTTGAACTGGTAATTTAGTGCGAATACTGGCTGTATTTTGCCAAACTTCAACTGGCAGTTGCACTCTCCCTGTTATTCCAGAAAAAGTTTCATATTCAATTATAACTGGCATCGCTACCTTATCCAGATTATCTACTGTAACCACTACCCCATTTTTGGCGTTGTTGTTCAAGTATTCTACTTTGGTTATCGACTGATCTAGTCTCCAGTTTTCAAGAACCATTGATTTCCAAAACCATCCCAAGTCTTCACCTACGCTGCTTTCGATGCTTCTGAAAAAATCCCAGGGAGAAGGGTGTTTATAGGCCCAATCGCGGATATATTTTTTAAAAGCTTCATCAAAGCGCTTTTCTCCAATTATTTGATTTCTAAGTAGGCCCAAAGCAAACCCTGGTTTGTAGTATAGGGAGAGTCCAATATTGAATTCTTTCATACCATCAGGTGTTTTCATGATTGCCTCAGAACGATCACTGTATAAGATTTTAGCCATTTCATGGGCACTTGGTGCAGGCTGGGCGTATTCACCATTATTAAAGTCTAGGGAAGCGATGTCGTTGATGAAAGTATTGAATCCCTCATCCATCCATCCATATTTTCTTTCATTGCTACCCACAATCATTGGAAACCAAGTATGTCCAAATTCATGATCTGTAACACCCCATAAAGCATCCGTTTTTGCGGTTGAACCACAAAATACAATTCCAGGATATTCCATACCCCCAACATTACTGGCTACATTGGTAGCTATTGCGTAGGGAAACTCAAACCATCGTTTTGAATAATTTTCTATGCTGGCCTTGGTATATTCTGTACTTCTTCCCCATGCGTTTGTTCCATCAGAACTGATTGGGTAAACAGATTGTGCCAATGCTTTTTTACCACTGGGAAGATTTATTTTGGCTGCATCCCAAATAAACGAGGCAGAAGAAGCCCATGCAAAATCTCGGGCATTGCTGATGCTGTATTTCCAGGTTAGGGTTGGTTTAGTGGGCCTTGAAGATGCTAATTTTACTTCTTCTCCTGAGCGTATCATAACAGTAGCATCCGATAGATGAGCTTGTTGGTAACGTTTGAGTTGTTCGGCTGTCATTACCTCAGCAGGGTTTAATAGATCGCCTGAAGCAACTACAACATGGCTTGACGGGGCTGTGATTGCAACGTCAAAGTTTCCATATTCTAAATAAAACTCACTTGCACCTAAATAAGGCAAGGTATTCCAACCTTGGATGTCATCAAATACACAAATTTTAGGGTACCATTGCGCAATTGCATAAATATTGCCATCTTCATTTTTTAATATACCCGTTCTATCAGCACCATATTCGGGAACGATGTATTCATAATCGACTTTCACCACCACTTTATCTCCAGCTGGCTTTAGGCTCTTTGGAAGATCTAATCTCATTCTGGTCTCAACAATATCTGGTACCACATCTGTTTCAGTAGATTTTCCAGCACTTGTTGTAATAATTTTAACCGATTTGATGTTATATCCACCCATAAAAGGAGTTGCAGTATTGCCATATCGACTTCTTCCGCCTACTGGTAGTTTGGCAAAACCTCTTGAACTTGGGTTGAATAGGTTTTGTTCGAGTTGGAACCAAAGGAAACCAAGGGTATGCGGACTATTATTGGTGTAAGTAAGTGTTACTGAACCGGAAACCTGATTTTCTTGATCATTCAATTCTGCTTTTATTGAATAGTCTGCTCTGTTTTGCCAATAACCAGTTCCTGGTTCTCCATTACCCGTACGAATATGGTTTCCGTATTGTTTATAAAAAAGCGGATTAAACAATTCATTGGGATCGTACTTAGATACAGATTTCTCTTGTTCTTGCGCCCATGAAATAGTGGAAAAGCAAAGAATCATAAAGGAGAAAATCAACAATTTCAATTTCATGAGTAATTAATTAATAGATTATTTATTGTAAATTTTGAAGTAATTGTTTAGACTTATTTTTAAACTCAAGTTCTTCTTTTGTTTTGGTAGGCAGTTTCATTTGTGCTTGAAGAACTTCTATTGTCTGACTTGGCTTATTGGTTTTTTTTAGCAATAAGGCCAGG
>CAMDFC010000060.1 GCA_945897185.1 Chitinophaga pinensis
TTTTCCCAGACAGATGGCGATCTTTTGTTTGATTATTCTAAGAATATTATCACCCAAGAGACCCTTCAATTGCTGATGGACTTGGCAAGGAAGTGTGGATTGCCCGGGGCAATTGAATCTATGTTTACTGGTGAAAAAATAAACCAAACCGAAAACCGAGCGGTTTTGCATACTGCACTAAGAAACATGACCGGTCAACCTTTCCATACCGATGACAAGGACATCATGCCGGATATTCAAAGGGTATTGTCACAGATGAAGTCCATTTGCCAAAAAGTCCATTCCGGAGAATGGAAAGGATACACTGGCAAACCCATCAAACATATTGTCAACATTGGAATCGGTGGTAGTGATTTGGGTCCGGTTATGGTGACTGAAGCTTTAAAGCCTTATTGGGTAGATGGCATACAAGTCCATTTTGTATCCAATGTTGATGGTACGCATATTGCTGAATGTCTGAAAGTTATAGATGCTGACTTAAGCTTATTTTTAGTTGCATCCAAGACCTTTACTACCCAAGAAACCATGACCAATGCCCATACTGCCAGGAATTGGTTTATTGAAAAATCTGGAGATGAAGCGCATGTTGCCAAGCATTTTGTGGCACTGTCTACCAATGAGAAAGCGGTAACTGCTTTTGGCATCGACAAGGAAAATATATTCGAATTTTGGGATTGGGTTGGTGGACGCTATAGTCTTTGGAGTGCGATTGGATTGTCCATTGCCCTCACTATTGGTTACGAACATTTCGAACAATTGTTGAAAGGGGCACATGAGATGGATCTCCATTTCAAAAACAAGCCATTGGAAAAAAATATTCCGGTGAAAATGGCGTTAATCGGACTCTGGTATGTCAATTTCTTTGGTGTTCAATCTGAGGCCATTCTCCCCTATGATCAATATCTCCACCGATTTGCAGCGTATTTCCAACAAGGAAATATGGAAAGCAATGGGAAACGTGTGGACAGAAATGGCAACAAACTCACCTATTCTTCTGGACCAGTTATATGGGGTGAACCAGGAACCAACGGTCAGCATGCCTTTTACCAGTTAATCCATCAAGGAACATTAATGATTCCATGCGACTTTATTGCGCCAGTAATTAGTCACAACCCTATAGGCGATCACCACAGCAAACTATTATCCAATTTCTTTGCCCAAACAGAAGCCTTGATGAATGGCAAGACCGAGCAAGAAGCAACTGCTGAACTGATGACCTTATCAGAAGATGAGCGAAAAAAAATAGTCCCTTTCAAAGTATTTGAAGGCAACAGACCCACCAACTCATTCTTAATTAAGCAAATCAATCCTTTTGAATTGGGGAAATTGATTGCCGCTTACGAACACAAAATTTTTGTACAAGGAGTGGTGTGGAACATCTATAGTTTTGATCAATGGGGCGTTGAATTGGGTAAGCAGTTGGCCAATAAAATCTTACCAGAACTAGTAGATGATAAGGTAATTGATAGTCACGATGCTTCTACAAACGGACTGATTAACCTTTTTAAAAATTGGAGTAAGCAATAGCAGAATCCTAGCTTCTAAAATCTATAAAATTGAACAAAAAAATAGAGGTAAAAACTTACCTCTATTTTTTTGAAAAGATTTTTACCATTTATCAACTGGCTCATCAGCACCATTGTCGCCAAACATTGGCTCGGGTGCAATTGGCGATATTGGCTCAGGAGAAATTTCGATTTCGGCTGATGCTTCTGAAGTAACAGGTGAAGCCATAGGGGCCTCATAGCCACCATGATTATTACCTTCTCCATCTTCATCATATTCGTGGTTGAATGCATCAAAATCGAAATCTGGCATAAGCTCTGTCTTAACGTAATCTACAGTCTCACCCAATGCTTTGATAAATTTATTGAAGTCTTCTTTGTATAAGAATATTTTGTGACGATCATAACCATCATCGTTGAACCTTTTTCTGCTTTCAGTAATGGTTAAGTAATAATCATTTCCTTTAGTGGTTCTCACATCAAAGAAATAAGTTCTTCTTTTTCCAGCCCTGATGCGTTTGCTGTAAACGCTGTCCATTCTTTTTTCGTTGTTGTCGTACGCCACAGTTAAGAGTTTTGGTTATTTGTTTTATTGGTCTCTATAAAGATAGCATTGTTTTGGAATTGTCAAAAATTCCATCCTTTTTTTTCAGCTCAATTTTTAATGCACTAAAAATTACACATAAACCAGTGTACTACCCTTCAATTTGCTGGTTTCTTAAAAGCTCGGCATAAGCGCCATTTTTCTTCAATAGAGATTCGTGTGTGCCTTTTTCTATGATTCTGCCATCCTCCATTATCAAGATTTGATCAAAAATAAAGCTAGGAAATACCCGATGGGTAATCACTATGGCCGTTTTATTTTGGAGATAGGCATTGAGGTTATCCGCAATTTTGTGTTCTGTTTTGGCGTCAACTGCACTCAGACAATCATCAAAGATCAAGAGTTCATTTTCTTTAGACAAAGCCCTGGCAATGGATATGCGCTGTTTTTGACCGCCTGATAACGTTACACCCCGCTCGCCTATCCAGGTTTCAAAAGCTTGTGGAAGAGACTCAATCTCAGAGAGAATTACTGCTTTTTCAGCTGCAATTCTTGCTTTTTCAAGGGAATTATCAGCAGATCCAAAGTTGATGTTGTGTTGTATGGTATCGCTAAAAAGAAAGACATCTTGTGGTACATAGCTAATTTGCGATCGAAGACTTTCCAGTTCCATATCCCTTAAATTAATTTCATTTATGCTTACAGTTCCATCTGTGGGATCAAACATGCGCAAGCAGAGTTGCGCAATTGTAGATTTACCGCAGCCTGTTTTTCCAAGAATGGCTATTTTTTCTCCTCTTTTCACATCAAGTGAAAAATCACGAATGGCATGTATACCTGTATGCGGATAGGTAAAATTGACCTTGTCGAATTTCAATTGATCAATGCCATTGCATGGTATTGGATTGGGAATGACGATCAACGAAGGTTTGGTTTGTAAGAATTCATTCAAGCGTTTTTGAGAAGCCGCAGCTCTTTGGATGTTTGATGCTACCCAGCCAATTGCCGAAACTGGAAATGTGAGCATATTGATATAAATCACAAATTCTGCGATAGTGCCAGCACTAATTTTATGCTCAAGTTGATATACGCTGCCAATGTAGATGGTAATTAAAGTACTCAATCCAATTAACAAGCCGATAGCAGGAAAATAAAATGCTTCCATAGTAGATAAAGCCAATCCGCTTTTTCTATACGCTTCAGCGTGGTTATCAAAAAAGTTTAAATTGGCTTTTTCCTGTCCATAAGCTTTGATTACCCGAATTCCAGAATAAGACTCCTGGGCCAAGGTGGTTAAATCACTTAGTTGCGATTGAATTTTTTCACTTTTTTTATTGATAAGTGTGTTTACGAAATACATCGCTACAGCTAAAAAGGGAAGGGGCATAAGGACATAGGCAGAAAGGACTGCATCTTTTTTGATCATGTAAAAAAGGCTGAGCGCAATCATGACTGTCAGGTTGACTAAATACATCAATGCTGGTCCTGTATACATTCTAACTCGAGATATGTCTTCAGACATTCTGCTCATCATATCACCTGTGCTATGAACTTTATAAAAATGACTATCTAGTTTTTGGTAATGGGCATACACATCATTTTTTTGGTCATACTCAATATGTCGGCTCATTACAATAATGGTTTGACGCATTAGAAACATGAAAAAGCCTCTCAAAAGAGCAAAACCCAGCAGGATGAGTCCGCAAAACAACACGAGCTTAGAGAAAGAAATATCAGCAGATTTTAAATACCCAACAAAAGCATTGACCATAGGATCAAAGAAGATTCGTTCTTGATTGACCTGGTTAGGATTAATTTTTTGATATACTTCATCCACTACAAAACCGGTCATTTGAGGAGAGAGTATGCCAAAGTAGTTGGATATAATGATGAATAAGATACCCAGAACCAGTCGGCTGCGGTATTTCCAAAAATATTGGTTCAGACTACTCAGATCCTTCATGAAATACAAAGTTAATCAAACCTATTTGAGAAGAGTTTCTAGTTTTTTTAATGATTTTTTCTTTAATCGAATCTGTTGTTTTACTTTCGCTTCGGAGAGATGGCAGAGCGGTCGAATGCGGCGGTCTTGAAAACCGTTGACTGTCACAGGTCCGGGGGTTCGAATCCCTCTCTCTCCGCCAGACAAGATCAAAACCCACGAATTTTCGTGGGTTTTTTGTTTTCCGAACGAGCGAAGCTTGCTTCTGTGAGTTTGGAGAACAAAAAAGCCTACGGCGAAGCCGCCTGGATTTTGATTGAAGTATGTAGCCACCCCCAAAAGGGATCATGAAATAATCCCGCTCTCCGGAGAACAAAAAAGCCTACGGCGAAGCCGCCTGGGTTTTGATCGAAGTATGTAGACTCCTCCAAAGGGATCATGAAATAATCCCTCTCTCCGCAACCCGATCAATTAATTTATCTATATCCCTAAATTGAGAACACTTACTTTAAAAATTTATGCGACCCATCACAATTGGGCATTCTTTTGGATAACCCACAAACACAATCGTTGAACCCGTAACCATCCAGTATTCGTTTTCTGTATTTTTCAATTCGACTAATCCTCGTTTCTAATTGCTTGGCTCCTGTGAAAAAGATCAAATAAGCCCTTTGCCTACCTGGCGTGAGTTTAAAGTATGCGTTTTTATAGTCAGCATCTTTATTAAAAACATCTTGCAATTCAACTGGAATTTCAATTTCAGCACTCTCGTCTTTTTCTACCTTTATTCCTTTCTTTTCAATTTCAATTGCAGCTTTGATTGATGCTTTTATAAAAGTCAGATGTGATTTTACTTCTTCCAAAGTGTAAAGCCTAATGATGCGCGCTGCTTGTGAATTTTCCCCTGCTTTTTGTAAAATATCATTTTCATTGTTCAACAACGACCCTTTAAGGAAACTGATGATTACATGATCCTTTAGTCCTGCTAAAATGATCACATTCTTTCCATTCAGTGTATAACAGGGCTGTTTCCATTTGAACTCTTCAAGTAATTCAGTCTCGAGCAGTAAGTTTCGTAAAAGTGTAAGCTCCTCTTTCCCTGATTTTAAAGAAGTGAAAAATTGATCGACACTAGAATTCACGATAAGATATTCTTTGCACCCATGGCTATACCTTTGGCTAACTTAAATGTAGGAAGGTCATTGGGCGAATCACTGAATGGATCTTCAATTTCTTCTGCGATTAATTCAATACTTGCCAAAACATAGAGTATGAACACAGTCACAGGAATTATATAATACGACATATGGATACCATATATCAAAGGAAACAACATCACATAGAAGAAAATGAACTTTTTTAAGAACGCTGCATAAGAAAACGGAATTGGCGTTGATTGAATTCGTTCACAAGCGCCAAGTACATCAATAAATTTATTCAGTTCTTGTTTTACAACGTAGATTTGCTCAATACTTATTTTACCCGACCTATTTAATTGATGAATGAATTCAACAAGTGACTTGTAAATAACCAATGGTTGATTTCGGGCACTAATAAATAATTCCCTGTAGTTCAATAAAAAATGTTCATCTAATTCATTCTCGAAAATATCCCTGTCAGTGCGTTCTCCTTTTAAATGAAAACGTAAAGCATATGCAAAACATACAATGTGTGAAGAAATAATTTTTCTATTTTGCACATCAGTTTTTTCTAAAATAGCGTTAAGATGTGCTGCAAAACCACGAGAAGAATTGGTAAGATCTCCCCACAATTTTCTTCCTTCCCACCAACGATCATAGGCTGAATTTGTACGAAATGCAAGCATCAACGAAAGCGTAAAACCAAGAATAGAAAAAATGGTGGAAATGGACTTGGTTTGTTCTTTAATATCTGGACTTATAAATGTATACATCTCCAAAAACGCAATTAATCCACTGTACAAAGAAACACCCAACATCAATGGCAACAACTGTCTAAATGTTTCGTACTGGTGAATCTTAAAAAGAAAAGTGAACCACTCTTTTGGATTGTATGAAATCATAATTCAATATACTTAATTCGTTTTAACAATGGGTGAAACTTTTGATCCTATTAGGTGAATTGTTTCCATGAGTTTCTCATGTGGAAGCTCTGCGGTATCCAACTGAAATGTTACCTTGGAAATTCCTCCGAGCGATTTTGAATGTCTGATTATTTTTTCAGCAACTTCCTCAGCGCTTCCAACAAGCAATGCACCAGTCGGACCAACTTGAGAATCAAAATGACTTCGGGTAGTTGGAGGCCAGCCTCTCTCCTTTCCTATTTTGGTCATGCTTGCAGCATAACCAGGAAAGAATTCTTCATGAGCGATTTCAGTAGTTTTGCCAACGTAACCCAAAGAATGCAGTCCAACCTTCAACTGATTCAGGCTATGTCCCGCTTTGATTCCTGTTTCTCTGTATAAATCAATCAATGGTCGAAAACGATGGGTTTCTCCACCTATGATGGCAACCATGAGTGGCAATCCTAATGCGCCTGCTCTTGCAAAGGATTTGGGTGTTCCTCCAACACCAACCCATATGGGAAGCTTTTCTTGTAAAGGTCTTGGATAGACTGCCTGATTTTGCATTGGCGCTCTGAAGCGTCCCGACCAATTAACAAATTCATTGTCACGTATCTTCAACAACAAATCCAATTTTTCCACAAAAAGCTCGTCGTAATCTTCCAAATCCAACCCAAATAATGGATAAGCATCGACAAAGGAACCGCGACCTGCTACCAATTCAGCCCTGCCTCCAGATATTAAATCGAGTGTTGCATGGTTTTGAAACACACGCACAGGATCTGCGGCACTAATTACAGAAACAGCTGATCCTAGTCTTATTTTTTTTGTCCTGGCTGCTGCCGCTGCCAAAATTAAAGTTGGCGCTGAATCTAAAAACCCTTTTCGGTGGTGTTCTCCGATACCGAAAAAATCAAGACCCACTTCATCTGCATAAGCCATCCTGTCTAAGAGTTCTGTCATTGCCACTGCATCATTGGCTGCCCTTTCATTGTTTCCACTCATTCTGGCCGCAAAGCTGTCAATCCCAATTTCCATTTAAAGAATTTAATATGGGTACAAAGATACAATCAAAACAGATTTACTGATTTCATAACCAACCAATGATGGATCCTCATTTTAAGTCCATTTATTTTTAAAATTTAGGACTCCCTGTAATTTTTAATGTCCATGCATATTTGCAAGGCAATTCTTTTGGCCATTCGATATGCAGTGAACCATTCGAATCCGCTTTAAATTTCAGCGGATCATTTACACCCAACATGTAAATTTTTGAACCTCGCTTAAGATCTACATTGTGTAAGACAAGTTCTCCAACAACAGGTTTTGTAACAATTGCATAAACGAAATTACCATCTTTGCTAACGGTGTATTTTACATCACCTTCTTTGTATTTTTTTGTACTGTTAGTAGCATATATAGCATCCTGGTTTATTTTCATCCATTCACCCATTTCTCTCAAACGTTCAACCGAAGCCACTGGAATTAATCCCTGGGCATTTGGTCCAACATTAAGCAGGTAATTTCCTCCTTTGGCAGCAATATCAATAAGATTGTGGATTAACAGTTCCGAGGATTTCCAATTGTGATCTGTTTTTTTAAAACCCCAAGAATCGTTCATGGTCATGCAACTTTCCCAGTCCGTATCGGAAGTCCCTTCTAAAATCTCTTGTTCTGGTGTACCAAAATCACCAGCAGCATTTTTGTACAAATTCATGCCTTGCATACCAGCTCTACCTTTGCCTACTCTGTTGTTGATGATTAAGTTTGGCTTAAGGTTTCTTAGATAATTATACAAATCTCTTCCCTGCTCTTCCGTCCATTCTGGAATCCATTCTCCATCAAACCATAAAACAGCTGGATCGTATTTTTCAACCAATTCCTTAAGCTGTGGCTTGAGATATGTTTCTCTGTACCTAGCAAAATCAGGTGCAACGGTATTTTGGTGTGTATATTCCTTTTTACTCTCTGCATCTGGCTGATGCCAATCCATGATGGAATGATAGAAACACATTTGCATCCCAGCTTCATTGCAAGCATCCGAAAGTTCTTTTAAGATATCTCTTTTAAAAGGTGCATCATCAATGATGTCGTAATTGGTCACCTTACTGTCCCACAAACTAAACCCATCATGGTGCTTTGATGTAATAACAATATACTTCATGCCTGCATCTTTTGCAATACGCACCCATTCTTTTGCATTGAATTGCGTAGGATTGAATTGTTTCACATAGGTTTCATATTCATTTATTGGAATATTACCGGTATGCATAATCCACTCAGCAACACCATTTACGTCTTTGCCTTTGTATTCGCCAGCTGGAACAGCATAAGGTCCCCAATGAATAAACATCCCAAAGGTTGCATCCCTCCACCATTCCATCCGCTCACTTTTTTGTTGAACGGACTCATTTAAATAATCTTTTTGTGCTTGAGCAAACCCAAGTGAAACAAGGCATAAAAGTGTAAAAAACAATCGCATAAAATCAAATTAAAAATTATGGTATCTATTTTTTATAACAACCTAATTCAGCTAGTGTGATAGAAGTTGGAGCATCTATTTTCAACCTTAGCTTTCTTGAATTTACGGTTTTATATAATGCGATAATCCTGCATGCTCCAACTGATGTTGCTTCCCCTACGGTAATCCAATTTCCTGATTCAAAACTTTCAACGGTCACTTTCTCTATTCGCTGTCCGAGTTGGATATATTCACGCAGCCGAATAAAATCTATGGTTTCAGGCTCATTCCATTCAATATTGATGATTGCATTATTTGTACCATCCGTTGTAGCCCAATAAGTAAGTTTATCCTCATCAGACAACATTTGGGTTCTGTAATCTTTCCCACGTGTATTAGAAGCATTAATTACTGCCTTTTGCAGCAGATTGTCTTTAAACGTTTTTTGAACCAACTCACCAAAGCCTTTGAGTGATGCAATATCTTCTTCGGCTAAAAGCCCTTTTGTCGTAGGAGCAATTCCCAAATCCAAAGCTCCACCTCTACCAACACTTTTTAAATAAAGTTCAAAAAGCTGTTCAGGAGATTTCACTTGGTCTTTTTGTTCGGGATGCCAAAACCAGCCTTTTCTTAATGGAACGTCACATTCTGCTGGCACCCAATTTTCACCATTTCGGGTACCAAATGGATTTTGTTCTTGATCTAAATTTCCTGGGAAGGCTGTGCTTTCGCCCTTCGCTGGAACGGGGGTAAAAGTTGACCAAGATGTTTCACCTGCAAAGCCATTTTCATTCCCTACCCATCTTACATCCCAACCTATATCACTGAAAATATTAGCCATAGGCTGAAGCTTTCTCGTAAGCTGCCAGGTAGTATCCCATGCATAGTAAGTATTACGATTGATTTTTCGGGTAGTTCTAGCTCCACCGTAAAATCCGTCACCACCATTTGCTCCATCGTGCCAAGACATGAATAATTCTCCATAGTTGGTGTACAACTCTCTCAATTGTTCACGGTATTGTTGCACATATTCATAGGTTCCGTAATCTGGATGATTTCTATCCCAAGGAGAACAATAGACACCAAACTTTAATCCTGCTTTACGACAAGCCTGTTCGAATTCTTTAACCATATCCCCTTTACCATTTCTAAATGGAGAGCGACTAATGTTATAATCTGTCGTCTTTGTTGGCCAAAGCGCAAAGCCATCATGGTGTTTAGCCACCAATACCATTCCTTTTAAACCACCTGCTTTAAAGGCTGCAACTATTTTATCAGCATCAAATGCTGTTGGGTTGAAGCTAGCAGGATCAGCATCTCCATAACCCCATTCTTTGTTTTCAAAAGTGGTAGGAGTAAAATGAATGAGCCCATACAGTTCAGTATCATGCCATTTAATTTGTCGTTCTGAAGGAAGAGCACCATAAGGCTTAGGCGGTGCTTGTCCCAATACACCCATTGAAAACAGGATCAAGAAAGACAGGAAGGATAATTTCATATGCAAGAATTGAGTGTTTTAGTAGCATTTAATACCACAAAGAAAATTGTCTTTTAAAAATACCATTTAATTGAAATAATTAATGCCAATTATCCTAAATTGTCTCTATCAATTTAAACTTAAAACGAATGTCTTCCTCCCCTTTTCAATTGGACAGTCACTATGTTATCGTAACCGGCGGTTCCAGTGGTATTGGATTATCTATAGTAAAGCTGTTTCATGACCAAGGAGCAATAATCGATGTATTAGACATCAATCAACCAGATGAAGCCACTAAAAAAACATTGGGACTCAATGACGAAACTGTCACTTTTCATGAAATTGATATTACACATCAAGAAAAAGTAAAGGAAATTGTTTCATTGATTGCCATAAAAAAAGGTATTGGTATTCTCATCAACAATGCAGGCATAGCTCATATTGGAAATGCCATCACAACTTCTCAAGAAGACTTTCAAAAAATATTCGATGTGAATGTTAAAGGCAGTTATAATTGCATGTATGCAGTACTTCCATTTATGGAAGAACAAGGAAATGGTGTAATTGTGAACATGGCTTCTATTGCAGCTACAGTCGGCTTGAGCGATCGATTTGCCTATAGCATGAGCAAGGGCGCCATCTTAGCAATGACCCTCAGTGTTGCAAAGGATTTTGTAAAGAAGGGAATTAGGTGCAATTGCATTTCACCAGCACGTGTTCACACTCCTTTTGTGGATGGTTTTTTAAACAAACATTATCCTGGACAACAACAGGAAATGTTTCATAAACTTTCACAAACGCAACCGATTGGAAGAATGGGTAAACCAGATGAAATAGCAGCACTGGCTTTCTATTTATGCAGCCAACAAGCATCTTTTATCACTGGTTGTGATTATCCAATTGATGGAGGATTTTTAAGATTAAACAGTTAAATAATGAAATTATTTAGATTCAATAAATCGGGGAGTATTGGCTTGGGTATTGTTGACCTTCATGGGAAACTAATTGACATCAGTGATTTTAAGGAAGATTTCAACGAAGCATTTTTTGAGAACGATGGCATCAATCGTTTAACAAATTGGCTAATTGCCAATGCCGACAAATGTAACGAACTCAATAGAGCGCCTCATTATTTGTCCTGTGTTGCAAGACCTTCGAAAATTATTTGCGTTGGATTGAACTATGCAAAACACGCGAAAGAAAGCAATATGGAAGTGCCCAAAGAACCTGTTTTGTTTTTTAAAAGCACATCAGCAATGTGTGGGCCCAATGATCCTGTTATCATTCCTAAACATTCAGAGAAAACAGACTGGGAAGTTGAATTGGCAGTAATCATTGGTAAAAAGACAAGTTATATCGGATTGGAGGAAGCCATGGATCATGTTGCAGGTTATTGTCTACACAACGATTACAGTGAAAGAGCTTTTCAATTAGAAAGAGGTGGACAATGGGTAAAAGGCAAGAGTTGTGATCATTTTGCACCACTTGGTCCCTACTTTGTTACTAAAGATGAAATCACAAATCCACATCAACTTCATTTGTGGTTAGATGTAAATGACAAGAGGATGCAGGATTCATCAACAGCTGATCTCATTTTTAATATCCCAACCATTGTAAGCTATATTTCACAATTCATGACTCTACTTCCTGGAGATATAATCAGCACCGGTACTCCGGAAGGTGTGGGTATGGGACAAAAACCGCATCCTGTTTATTTAAAAGCGGGTGATGAAATCAGACTTGGTATTGAAGGTTTGGGTGAACAACACCAAATTGCAATTGCACATGAAAATTGATGCGCATCACCATTTTTGGAACTACCATCCAGAAACGCATGGCTGGATAAGTGATGAGATGAGTGTAATCAGAAAAGATTTTACACCATCGGAATTGAAAAAAGAATTAGATGATCATAGCTTCGATGGGTCAGTGGTGGTTCAAACAGACGAAACCTATACAGAGAACAATTTCTTACTTGATATAGCTGAAAAGTACAATTATATTAAAGCAATTGTAGGTTGGGTAGACTTGTTAGACCCAAAGTCAGAAATGAAAATGATTGATTTAAAATCAACTCCTTTAATTGTAGGCTTTAGAACCATCATGCAAGGTTCGCCAGATGAAAAATACTTAGGCAACAAATTGTTTTATGAAAATGTAAAACGGCTATCCGCGTTTGACTATTCATTCGATTTATTGGTTCACAACAATCAATTGGATTCCTTGATTCGCTTTACAGACAAGCTACCAAACAATAGATTGATGCTTGATCATTTAGGTAAACCTGCAATAAAAAATAAGGAATACAAAGCATGGAAGTCCCAAATCAAAATCCTTGCTGCTAATCCTAATTTGTATTGTAAGTTAAGTGGGATGACAACAGAGGCAGATCAAAGAGAGTGGACTTACAACGACATCCATCCATATATGGAAATTGTAGCGGAATATTTTGGATTAGATAGGCTCTGCTTTGG
>CAMDFC010000061.1 GCA_945897185.1 Chitinophaga pinensis
GTAAAAGTGGAGATTCCCAACACTTCACCAATTCTTGTACAAACACCAAAAATCTGCCATTCAATGAAATTTCTCAGTTTTTCCATACTTCAAAGATAAATAATCCCCAATATTTATTGAACTCTTGGTAAGGGAGAATGAATTATTTAAATTTGCGTAGCAAAATTCGCTTCCTCAATCTTGATTTGGGGTCAATTTTCACCTATCTGAAAAAATAACATATGCTGTTTGATTTAAACCTCATCCAAAAGACATACAAGGAAATGCCTTCTAAAATTGATGCTGCTAGAACAGCGTTGGGCAGACCCCTCACTTTGGCAGAAAAAATTCTTTACTCGCATCTTTGGAAAGGTGTTGAAATAAGTGATTTCGAAAGAGGCAAAGCCTATGTTGATTTTGCACCTGATAGGGTTGCAATGCAAGATGCCACTGCCCAAATGGCGTTACTTCAATTTGACACCACTGGAAGAAAGCAAGTATCGGTTCCTTCTACAGTACATTGTGATCATCTTATTGTTGCGAAAAATGAAAGTAAAGTAGATCTTAAAAAAGCAATTAACGAAAATGAAGAAGTATACAATTTTCTCTCTTCTATTTCAAATAAATACGGTATTGGTTTTTGGAAACCGGGTGCTGGGATCATCCACCAGGTTGTGTTGGAAAACTATGCCTTTCCAGGCGGTATGATGATTGGTACAGATTCACATACTGTTAATGCAGGAGGACTAGGCATGGTTGCAATTGGTGTTGGTGGAGCAGATGCTTGTGATGTAATGGCTGGTCTCAGCTGGGAATTATTAATGCCAAAATTAATTGGTGTTAAACTTACAGGAAAGCTAAATGGATGGGCCTCACCAAAAGACGTCATCTTAAAAGTAGCTGGCATTCTAACTGTAAAAGGTGGGACAAATGCCATTGTGGAATATTTTGGTGAAGGCGCAATAAACATGAGTTGCACAGGAAAAGGAACAATTTGTAATATGGGTGCAGAAATTGGTGCAACTACTTCCACATTTGGATATGATGACAGCATGGGTCGTTATTTACGTGCAACAGGGAGAGAGGCTGTTGCAGATCTTGCAGATGGTATCCGTTCTTATTTGACAGGAGATGATGAAGTATACGCCAATCCAGAAAAATATTTCGATGAGGTAATTGAGATCAACTTGACTGAATTAGAACCCCATTTGAACGGACCATTTACGCCAGATTTAGCCACCCCAATATCTCAAATGAAAGAGGCTGCAGCAAAAAATAATTGGCCAACAAAAGTAGAAGTTGGATTGATTGGAAGCTGCACCAACTCTTCCTATGAAGATATTAGTCGCGCTGCAAGTCTTGCGAAACAAGTTGCAGAAAAAGGCTTGAAAACAAAAGCAGAATTTACCATTACTCCAGGTAGTGAACTTGTTAGATATACCATTGAAAGAGATGGCTTTTTAGATATATTTGCGCAAATCGGAGCTACTGTTTTTGCAAATGCATGCGGACCATGTATTGGTATGTGGGATAGAATGGGTGCGGAAAAACAAGAAAGGAACACAATCGTGCATTCCTTCAACAGAAACTTCGCGAAACGTGCTGATGGCAATCCAAATACCCTGGCATTTGTAGCAAGTCCAGAGTTGGTAACCGCCCTAGCCATAGCTGGAGACCTTACTTTCAACCCAATAACAGATACCTTAATCAATGAAAAAGGAGAAGTAGTAAAATTAGATCCTCCAAAAGGAGATGAATTACCGTTCAAAGGTTTTGCGGTTGAAGATGCCGGTTACCAAGCGCCTGCTGAAGATGGAAGTGGCATTCAAATTGATGTGAAAGAAGATAGTAAACGCTTACAATTATTGTATCCATTCTCCGTATGGGAAGGAACAGATTTAAAAGGGTTGAAATTGCTAATTAAAGCAAAAGGAAAATGTACTACAGACCATATCTCTATGGCAGGTCCGTGGTTGAAATTTAGAGGTCACCTAGATAACATCAGCAACAACATGCTCATTGGTGCAGTTAACTTTTTTAACGAAAAGACTGACAGTGTTAAAAATCAATTGACAGGAGAACACGGACCGGTTCCTGCAACACAACGTGCATATAAAGCAGCAGGTATAGGTACTATTGTATTCGGTGATGAAAACTATGGGGAAGGGTCTTCAAGAGAACATGCAGCCATGGAACCAAGACATCTTGGTGTTCGTGTGGTAATGGTAAAATCATTCGCAAGAATTCATGAAACCAATTTAAAGAAGCAAGGTATGCTTGCACTTACCTTCGCCAACAAAGAAGATTATGAAAAAGTATTGGAAGATGATACCATTGATGTAACTGGATTAACCTCCTTCACTCCTGGTGTTTCACTTCACGTTGTTTTGAATCACAAAGATGGTAGTTCTGATACCATTGAAGCAAACCACAGTTACAATGCTCAGCAAATTGAGTGGTTTAAATCTGGAGGTGCCCTAAATGTAATTAGAGCAGCAGCAAAAAAATAACTACTGTTAAATCAATAGAAAAGGGGAGAGATTATTCTTTCCCCTTTTTTTGTTTTTGCGCTGGCTTGCTTATTTTGTTCGGAGGGCTTGAAGGTGTTGATGGATTGACCGCAGCTTTAGGTATCATGGCGGGAGGTAACTGACTCATTTTTTGTTCTGGTTGTCCATATACAAAACGTTCTGTTTTGGTAACCACCCCCATGGTTCCATCATAATAATTCCATACCCCATGTTTTATCTCCGCTGATTCATGTTTGATAATTTTTTTGATCATCTGTTCTGGATGATCAATGTCAGGAACCATTATCGTATCATAAGGATTGGAGGGATCTACTGCTTTCCAGCTCTCTTCACGTACCAAATCACCCATCCGATTGTAATACATTTGCTTTCCATCCCTAAAACCTGCAATAAAATATTCCTGGGCAATAAGATCACCCATCAAACTAAATTTCTTCCAAGGTCCTTGCTTTTTATCGTTGTAGAAATAGCCTTCCTCTTCAAATCCGGGTTCCCCCCTCACCTCTTCATACCTGAACCACCATGGTCCCTGTTTTTGTTTTTTCTTATCGATTCTATTGATGGTATCCCCTTTTGGTGTTAGTTTGTAATCCATCCAATATTGCGCATTGGAAGTAGATGGAAAAACAAAAAAAACAATAAAAATCAGCTTGCTCAGGAAATAGATTGGTTTAGCCTGAATATTTTTATATTGCAACATCCTTCAATTTAAAAAAAACAAGCCAAATGGAAAGTAAAGTTTTTCATAAATCATTGCTAAGGTCGTTGGGGTTTTTGTCTTTGCTATTTTCAACAACACTTATAACAGTTGCTCAAATCAAACCAAGCAATGGTGAATTGAGGATGAAAAGTCTTTCTGAAAAAAACAACCGCGCAAACAATAGCTTGTTAAAGGACATCAGTTTCAGGAATATTGGTCCGAGTATCATGAGCGGCCGTGTAGATGATTTAGAAGTAAACCCGAATGACCCTACAGAATTTTATGTGGCTTATGCTACAGGAGGACTATGGCATACCACCAACAATGGACAAAGCTTTACACCAATATTTGATAAAGAAGCTGTAGTTGGTATCGGAGATATTGCTGTCGATTGGAAAAACAAAACTATTTGGCTAGGTACTGGTGAAGTAAATAGCAGTCGCTCTTCTTATGCCGGCATTGGTGTATACAAGAGTGCTGACAATGGCAAAAGTTGGCAATACCTTGGTTTACCAGAAAGTCATCATATTGGCAAAATACTTCTAAACCCAGAAAACCCTGACCAGGCTTGGGTTGCCGCACTTGGTCACTTGTACTCCTCCAACAAAGAAAGAGGTGTGTATAAAACCAACGATGGTGGAAAAACCTGGAAACAAACATTGTACATTGATGAGAACACAGGAGCTGTTGAAATGGAAATTAATCCACAAAATCCAAATGAGCTTTATGCTGCTGCATGGCACAGAATCAGAAAAGCATGGGATTTTGTTGAAGGAGGAAAAACATCTGGCATTTATAAAAGTAATGATGGCGGTGAAACTTGGAGTTTAAGTACAACAGCAGCGTCTGGTTTTCCCCAAGGCAATGGTATTGGCAGAATAGGCTTGGCCTTATATTCAAAAGACCCCTCGATTGTTTATGCTGTTGTAGATAATTACAACCTAAAACCAGATACTGCAAAAGCAGATACAGGGAGAATTGCAATCAAAGACTTAAAAGAGATGAGCAAGGAAACCTTTGGGTCCTATAGTGATCTTGCTGTTGAACGTTTTTTGAGAATGAATGGTTTATCCGGACAATACACGGCAAAATCCATGAAGGAATCCATCGCAAACAATACCACCACCATAAATCAAATTTATCAATACCTATTCGATGAAAGTGCTGGTCCATCCGTAAACCAAATCAATGGTTGTGAAGTATATAAAAGTATAGATGGCGGAAAGAGCTGGAGTAAAACCCATGATAAAACAATAGGCATCTACAATACATTTGGCTATTATTTTGGAAAGATTTTCGTTTCAGCAAACAATCCTAATAAAATTGTTATTCTTGGTGTAAATGCAAATATGTCTGCAGACGGAGGAAAGACATTCAGTTCAATGGACAAGGGAAATACCCACTCCGACTGGCATGCACTTTGGATCAATCCCGACAAAGACAACCACATGATTGCTGGTAATGATGGTGGTTGTAACATCACCTACGATTCAGGAAAGAATTGGTTCAAAGCCAACTCTCCTTCAGTTGGACAATTTTATGCCATAAACGTGGACAATGAAAAACCGTACAATGTGTATGGCGGTTTGCAAGACAACGGTTCATGGTATGGATCATCAATAAATAAAGAATCCATCGATTGGATTGACAACGGACAGTATGGTTTTAAGAGCATCAATGGTGGTGATGGCATGCAAGTACAAATTGACCCAAGAGACCATAATGTTGTGTATACTGGCTCTCAGTTTGGCGCTTACATGCGAATCAATAAACAAACACCTGCTAATAAATTTTTGAGACCCGCTGGATCCAATTTAATTGAAGCAAAGGCCAGATTCAACTGGCAAACCCCTATACTCCTATCAAAACATAACCCCGATATCTTGTATATGGGAGGAAATGTGCTATATAGAAGTATGAACAAGGGTGAACAATTTGAAAAAATAAGCAGCGATCTTTCTAATGGAAAAAAACAAGGAGATGTACCCTATGGAACATTGACAACCCTCAGTGAATCCCCTCTAAAATTTGGTCTACTTTATTCAGGTACAGATGACGGCGTTATCTCTATTACAAAAGATGGGGGTTATAGCTGGACAAAAATTGGAATGCCAGATAAAAAAGGCTTAGGGGGCTTGCCACAAGGGCTTTATGTAAGCAGAATAGTAGCATCAAAATATAAAGAAAGTCGCGTTTACGTTACTTTAAATGGCTACAGAGACGATCATTTTGAAGCACTAGCCTATTGCAGTGATGATTTTGGTACCACTTGGAAGAAAATTGGTAATGACCTTCCAATGGAGTCTATAAATGTGATCAAAGAAGATCCTAAATCAGCTTCAATATTGTATATAGGAACAGACGGTGGGGTTTATGCAAGTATTGACGGTGGAAACAGTTTTATGCAGTTCACCAATGGTTTACCTATGGGTATTCCAATTCATGATCTTGTTATCCAAGAAAGAGAAAACGAAATCGTGTTGGGAACACATGGCAGAAGTCTCTATATTGGAAAACTGGATCTCTTACAGAAAATGACAGAGAAGGGGAAATAAAGACTCCTTTTAGTGTTTGATTAAATACTGCAGCGCAAGGACATAGCCATGTAGTCCTAATCCACTAATGGTGCCTTTTGCTTTCGCAGAGACATGCGAAATTTTTCTAAACTCTTCCCTTGCATGTACATTGGATAGATGTACTTCAACCACTGGTATTTTGATTGCTGCAATGGCATCGCCTATCGCTACAGAAGTATGTGTATAACCAGCTGGATTTAATATAACTCCATCTGCATTAACACCTGCAGACTGAATTGCATTAATGAGTTCACCTTCTACATTGGATTGAAAATAGTCAATTTTCACATCAGGGAACTCTTGGATCAATTGTAACAAATAAGCCTCAAACCCTTCATTACCATAGATTTCAGGCTCTCGTTTACCAAGCAGGTTGAGGTTGGGGCCATTGATAATGTGTATTCTTTTCAAATCAATTGTTGTTAATTAAAGATATGAAATCATCGAATAGGTATCTACTGTCGTGCGGACCAGGAGTTGCCTCGGGATGGTATTGCACAGAAAAAGCAGGTCGGTCTTTTAATCGAATTCCCTCAATGGATTCGTCGTTTAAATTAACGTGCGTCACTTCCACATTCTCAGCATTTCTAATTGCATTTGCATCAACGGCAAACCCGTGGTTTTGAGTAGTGATTTCACAAACGCCAGTCAATAGATTTTTAACCGGGTGATTTAATCCCCTATGTCCGTGGTGCATTTTGAAAGTGGGTATACCATTTGCTAGAGCCAACAACTGATGCCCTAAGCAAATACCAAACACTGGTTTTTTCGTATCTAAAATTTGCTTTACAGTTTCAACCGCATAACCCATAGAAGCTGGGTCTCCAGGTCCATTAGATATAAAATATCCGTTTGGCTCAAACTGTTGTAACTCTTCAAAGCTGGTCGTAGCCGGATGTACCCTTACATAAGCTCCACGGTCGGCCATGCATTTAATGATATTTCTTTTTATCCCAAAATCAAGTACTGCAATACGTATACTGGCATTGGGGTCACCCATGTGGTAAACTTCTTGCGTAGATACAAGTGAAGCCAACTCTAGTCCATCCATTGAAGGTACTTTGCTGAGCATCAACTTTAAGGCTTCTACATCGGTCTCTTCAGATGAAATGATGCAGTTCATGGCACCTTTTTCACGAATATGTGTAACAAGGGCGCGTGTATCAATATCTTCAATAGATACTACCCCTTGTTGAATCAGGTAGTTTTGTAAAGAATCAGTAGCCATAATTCGGCTAAAACGTTCCTCTAAGTTTCTTCCAATTAATCCTTTAATTTTTACAGTCTCACTTTCTACGTCTTCCAGATTAACACCATAATTGCCTGTATGTACAGAATTCATAATCAACACTTGACCAAAATAGCTAGGGTCAGTAAAGACTTCCTGGTATCCTGTCATTCCTGTATTAAAACACAGTTCTCCAGAGGTAGTCCCGATTTTTCCAAATGAACGACCATGAAATACCATTCCATCTTCTAGAACCAAAACTGCAGGCACTGAGGTTATTTCTTGTGTAGGCATGAATGATGAATTTAGTGCAAAATAAAAAAGGCAGGATCAAAAGACCTGCCTTTATAAGGATAATTTATCAACATTTTTTTATTCGGCAGATTTTGATTCCTCTGAAGATGCTTCAGTTGCAGGGGCTTCTTCCGTTGAAACTTCAGCTGTAGCTTTCTTTTTTGTAGAAGCGCTTCTTCTTGTCTTCTTTGCTGGAGCTGCAGTTTCTCCAATACCCTTACCATAGATTTCATTGAAATCTACCAATTCGATCATCGCTCTTTCAGCATTATCACCAAGACGAATTCCCAACTTGATGATTCTAGTGTATCCACCTGGACGGGCAGCTACTTTCGGACCAATTACAGTGAAAAGTTCTTTCACAGCAGCTTTATCTTGTAAAAAAGAGAATACAATACGGTGGTTGTGCATGATCTGCTCTTTGCTTTCAACCTTTTTAGTTTTTGTAATCAATGGTTCAATGTACATGCGCAAAGCTTTTGCTTTAGCATGTGTGGTTACAATACGCTTGTATGTAATCAATTGAGATGCAAGGTTAGACAAGAGGGCTTCGCGGTGTGCCTTCTTGCGGCCTAAGTTGTTGATTTTGTCTCCGTGACGCATGACTTTTTGTTTTTAGAGCTGTACCGTGTCAGGAATTACAGCCTGTTATAAAATAAGGTTCCCCTTGTTTACGAATTAATACTCATCAACATCAATGCCCAATTTGGCAAGATCCATTCCGAAATGAAGTCCTCTTTCTTGAAGCACTTGTTCAATCTCAGACAAAGATTTTTGTCCGAAGTTCCTGAACTTCATCAAATCTTCTTGCTCATATTGTACCAATTGACTCAAACTGTTGATTTTTGCAGCTTTAAGACAGTTAAATGCACGAACAGAAAGATCTAAATCTTCTAAAGGTGTTTTCAATACCTTTCTAAGTTGAAGGGTTTGTTCATCTACAAGATCTTCTTTCTTTTCTTCTTTGTTATCGAAAGTGATGTTTTCATCAGTGATGATCATCAAGTGCTGAATTAGAATTCTTGAAGCCTGCTTTACAGCATCTTCAGGATGAATTGTTCCATCAGTAACTACATCCAACAACAATTTTTCAAAATCAGTACGCTGCTCAACACGTGTGTTTTCGATAGCATACTTTACATTTTTGATTGGCGTATAAATAGAATCGATTGAAATATATCCGAATGGAGCTTCTTTCAATTGATTGTCTTCTGCGGGAACATAACCTCTTCCTTTAGAAATATGAAGTTCGATGTTAAGTTTAGCAGAAGGATCCATTGTGCAAATCAACAACTCAGGATTCATTACTTGGAATGTACCAGTTACCTCATCAATCATACCCGCAGTGAAATCAGACTTTCCTTTAATGGATAAAGTCAATTTTTCTGTTTGTACATCATGATCAAGGATTTTCTTGAATCTGATTTGTTTTAAATTGAGGATGATTTCGGTAACATCTTCAACAACTCCTTTTAAAGTTGCAAACTCATGGTCAGCACCTTCAACTACAATCCCAGAAATAGCATATCCTTCGAGAGAATTTAACAATACCCTGCGAAGCGCATTACCTATGGTTACACCGTAACCAGGTTCTAAAGGACGAAACTCAAATGTTGCTTCGAAATCATTTGCTTTTTGTAGAACAATTTTGTCAGGTTGCTGGAAGTTTAATATGGCCATTTTAAATTCCTTTTTTGTTATTAAGCTCGGCTAAACCGAGAGGATGTTATGAAAACCAGATATCGCTAAAGATATCAGGAAGTTTACTTAGAATACAATTCCACGATAAGTTGCTCTTTGATGTTCTCTGGCACGTTCGCCCTTTCAGGGTATGTAAGAAACGTGCCTGTCAATTCAGCCTCGTTGAAATCAACCCAACCAATCTTTGGATTCCTTGGTTTCATCAGCGCTTTCAAAGCCTCATTATCCTTAGTTTTACCCACCACTGATACTACATCCCCTGGCTTCAACTGGAAAGATGGAATGTTTACAACAACATCATTTACCATAATGTGTTTGTGAGATACCAGCTGCCTAGAAGAAGGACGAGAAGGTGAAATACCCATGCGGTAAACAGTATTGTCAAGACGAGCTTCAAGTAATTTAATGAGGTTCTCACCAGTTACTCCTTTCAATCGAGCTGCCTCTTCGAAAGTTTTGCGGAACTGACGCTCCAACAAACCATAGGTATACTTTGCTTTTTGCTTTTCTTTCAACTGAATAGCATATTCTCCCAATTGCTTTCGCTTGCGTTGTGCTCCGTGCTGTCCGGGAGGATTGCTGTTTTTGTCTAGGTACTTACAATTTCCAAGAATTGGTTCTCCGAAAATCCTAGAAATCTTTGTTTTGGGGCCTGTGTAACGTGCCATGTTTCTTTATTTTTTGATTTTTTAAGAATGACAGGTGATTATGAAAAAATCATAAAACTGAATCACCTGCCCTTTATTAATTACTAAATTATACGCGACGTTTTTTGGGAGGACGACATCCATTGTGAGGTAAAGGCGTAATATCCTTGATCATCACAACTTCAATTCCAGAATTGGCCAATGCCCTAATTGCACCTTCACGACCAGCACCCGGACCTTTCACATAAACATCAACTTTCTTCAAACCTGCTTCTAAAGCCACACGTGCACAATCTTGCGCGGCCATTTGAGCTGCATAAGGTGTGTTCTTTTTAGAACCCCTAAAACCCATTTTACCGGCACTGCTCCAGGAAATAACCTGTCCAGTCTTGTTTGTTAAACTAATGATGATGTTGTTGAAGGTGGCATTGATGTGGGCATCTCCGAAATTATCAACCTTAACCACTCTTTTCTTTGCAGCAGCCTTGGAGCTGTTTTGTTGTACTTTAGCCATAATTACTTTATATAGGTACTCAAAAATATGTACAGGTTTTTCAACCCTTGACTAACCCTCACCACACCAGCTTCAGGCGTTAGACAATTAAAATGGTGTTATATAATAACAGAAAAGCAGCAACAGCCACCCTCCTGAATTACTTACTTCTTAGGCGCCTTCTTCTTACCGGCAACAGTCTTCCTCTTACCTTTTCTAGTACGAGAATTGGTTTTGGTACGCTGTCCCCTAACAGGAAGACCTTTCCTGTGACGAAGACCACGGTAACATGCGATATCCAATAGTCGTTTGATAGACATCTGTACTTCTGAACGAAGTTGGCCCTCTACCTTGAACTCATTGGTAATAATGGTTCTAATCGCATTCAGCTCATCATCATTCCATTGGTTAACTTTCTTGTTGAAATCAATGCCTGCCTTAGACAAAATGTACTGGGCAGTCGATTGTCCTACGCCAAAGATGTAAGTGAGACCAATCTCACCCCTTTTGTTCTTTGGCAAATCAATACCTGCGATACGAGCCATAGATGTTTATTGTGTTTACTTTTTTTAAAATTTCTTTTTTTAATTAACCTTGACGCTGCTTGTAACGTGGATTCTTTTTGTTGATTACATACAACTTCCCTTTCCTGCGTACGATTTTGCAATCTGTGCTGCGTTTCTTGATGGATGCCCTTACTTTCATTTTTCGTTTTTTAACGCCTTTCAAATTTATTTATACCTAAAGATGATTCTACCCCTTGTTAGGTCGTAGGGACTCATCTCAACTCCTACTCTATCGCCCGGAAGAATTCGAATGTAGTGCATCCTCATTTTTCCAGAAATTGTAGCCAAAATTTCATGTCCATTTTCTAATTTCACTTTGAACATAGCATTGCTTAGTGCCTCTATGATCGATCCGTCTTGCTTGATAAGTGCTTGTTTAGCCATGGTTTTGGGGTCGCAAAGATAACCAAAACAGTCAAATAATAAAAAAAGTTTGTGATAATTTACCTGAATTCCAGTTTTTGTTATAAAATTATTACCGAAATTTAAATGCCAGCTTATGCAAATTTTCACAAATAGCTGATTATCAAATAGATGAAAAAAATCGTATTGCTGTCGGATACCCACGGATACCTAGACGAAAGGTTCACCCCTTATTTAAAAGCATGTGATGAAATCTGGCACGCAGGTGATATTGGCAATGATCAGGTCTATGAAAAGCTAAAAAAAATAGCCACCACCAAAGTTGTTTTTGGAAATATCGACGGCAATCCTTTAAGACATGAACTTCCAGAATGGTTGGAATGGGAAACAGAATCGGTGAAAGTACTGATGACGCATATTGGGGGTAGGCCACCCAAATTCTCAGAGGATGTACTAAACAAACTGAAAAAAACTTCTCCCAAAATTTTTATCTGCGGACATTCCCATATCCTGCTGGTTCAATATGTAAAAGAATTAGATTGTTTACATTTAAACCCGGGAGCTGCTGGTAAACATGGATGGCACAAAGTACAAACCATCCTCAAATTTGAGATTGAAGGGAGTGAAATAAAGAACATGCAGGTAGTAGAACTGGAAAGAAAATCCCTGTAAAAAATTACATACCCGGAAACCAAGGTCTTCCTACTTCTCTAAATGGCCAAGGAACAGCAACCAAGATAAGAACCAAGGCAACTAGGAAATAGCGAAATGCTTTTTTGTATTTGGTTGTATCATCCACAGATTTCTTTGCCATACCATGGGCAAGTGTGATGAACACAATTGCAAGAATCATTGATACTGGGTGCTCCACTTGAAAGAAACGGATTGTTGAATTCTTCATTACTTCTCCGAAGGAACGACTAGGACCCGTAAACAATCCCAAACTGCCAAATGTCCATTGATACAAACCCAACAACAAAGTGATGTGGGATGCAATCATGGTAAACAACCAAATTTTCTTGTCTGCTGCTGCAAACTGTTTCTTACTCGTCATCCCCACATAACTTTTATAAATTGATACCAACAAGAAAATGAGAATGATCCATCTTAAAAGGTTGTGTAAGTGTAT
>CAMDFC010000062.1 GCA_945897185.1 Chitinophaga pinensis
TATGCAGATTTATTAAGAAGGTCGGGTGCGGACGTTGCCTTTCTTCTGAGTGATATTTATTTTAGCATCAACGAAAAAATATTACACAGTGCTGCATTACTAGAACACAACAAGATTAATTGGCATACACATATTGAGCAAGCAATTGACATCGTAGCTCCGCATGTTTATCGGAAATCTCTCTTTGAAGAATTAGGAAAATACCTGCAATTGCAAAAGCCAATTAAAAGAGACGGGTCAAGATTGGGCACCTGTTTTGCTTCTCTCAATAGGGCCGACAGTTATCTACTTTCTTTGGCGTGTATAGCTGACGAAAACTTTGATGAAGACAAAGCTATAGATGGATGGTATGGCATGATCACTTATTTTTTATTGATGGATGATCTTGCAGACATTAAAGAAGATCTTATCCATGGGGAGGAGAACGCAATTGTTGATGCTGGATTAAACGATGAGGGCATTAAAACAATACTAGAGATGATGGAAAGCGGAATCTCAAAACTAAATAAAATCAATTCCGTTTTGGCCAATAGAATAGAGCACAAAAAAAGCCTGATCGATGTCGCCGGTTTGGTCGAATCGATCAGGCGTTCCCTTTAGTTTGGTGTTAGTTAGAAAGGAAGGTTATCCCCTTCTTCAGTGGATCCAGCACCTCCACTTTCATTTCCTGCATCAATACCAGACTCGCCTTTTGAACCGCCCAACAATTGAATGGTCAACACCCTTAATGTTAGTGAACTGGCAGCTGTACCATCCCCTTTTTGGTAAGCACGTGCTTCTGGCAATCCTTCTGCATAAACCAATTGTCCCTTTTTCAAGTAAGGAGCAATTGCAGTTCTGTCGGTCCAGTAGGCACACTCTACCCATGTCGTTTTTTCTTTTTGCACACCTGTTGCGTCTTTGTAACGCTCACTGTGGGCAACACTAAAATTGATTACATGCTTTCCGTTTACGACATTGGTAGTACAATCTTTACCCAAATGTCCAATTACCTGTAGCTTTATCATAATTATTTATTTTGAAATTCGAAATTCAACCAAAGTAAAGTCAAAACCCTGTTCTTATCTACATTTCTAGAGGAGAGTTTTCCACCAAAATGAAGTTGTTTTCATCCTAAGCCTATCTTTTGCCTCCCTCATTTATTGCTATATTGCAGCATAGTTTAATCTATGGAAAAAGTAGTATCGTATAAAGAATTGTTAGCACTCACCACAAAAGTCTTCCTTGCCATAGGCTGTTCAGTTGCTGATGCTAAATCTGCAGCTACGGTTTTACTTTCTGCAGACCTTAGAGGAATTGATTCGCATGGGGTAGCGAGATTATCGGGCTATATACGTTTATGGGAGGCCAAAAGAATTAATGCAAATCCACATATTCAAGTAGTTCATGAAACACCCTCCACTGCTGTGGTTGACGGAGATAGTGGTCTAGGATTGGTTGTTGCTCCCATTGCTATGCAAATTGCTATTGAGAAAGCAAAGCAGGTGGGCACGGGGTGGGTGAGCGTATGTAACAGCAATCATTTTGGAATAGCCGCCTATCATGCCATGATGGCGTTAGAGCACGATATGATTGGTATGGTGATGACCAACGCCAGCGCATTGGTTGCGCCCACATTTTCTAAAGAAAGAATGTTGGGTACAAACCCAATTTGTGTTGCTGTACCTGGAGGGATAGAGCCGCCCTTTGTTGCTGATATGGCAACTACCACAGCGGCCAATGGAAAGCTTGAAATCTTGCAAAGAAAGGGCTTGGATACGCCTTCAGGATGGATACAAGACAAAGCGGGGAACCAAGTTAATGATGCTCATGCCCTCAAAAATGGAGGTGCTTTACTTCCATTGGGTGGCGACAAAGAACACGGAAGCCATAAAGGGTATGCACTTGGGGCTATTGTAGATATTTTTTCTGCCGTGCTCAGTGGTGCAAATTATGGTCCGTGGGTGCCCCCATTTCCTGCCTATGTACCTATGCCGGAAAATCAACCGGGAAAAGGCATTGGTCATTTTCTGGGTGCTATGCGGATAGATGCTTTTAGGAAGAAAGAAGATTTTAAAAAAGACATGGATCAATGGATCAGGCGTTTTCGTGAAGCAACACCTATTGATGAAAATAGACCAGTAGTGATTCCCGGAGATCCTGAAAGAGAAATAGAACAGGCTCGAAGAAAAGATGGGATACCCTTATTGAATATCGTCTGGGAAGATCTTCTGTCTGTCGCAGAAAAGTTCAGCATCAAGATTTAACTTCGCAATAATTTAAAATTGGATTATGAAGGTCATGAAATTTGGAGGCACCTCCGTAGGTAAGGCAGAAAGAATGTTCCAGGTTAAAGATTTGATTTCACAAGATACAGAGCCTAAAATAGTTGTGCTAAGTGCGTTAAGTGGTACAACCAATACCTTGGTTGCAATTGGAGATGCAATGTCTAACGGCAACAAAGAAAATGCAAAACAGTTGATTGATCAGCTGCATGCGCATTACAATGATTTTATCAATACGCTTCTTTCCAATGAGCAAATAAAATTGAAAGCAGAAAAACTTATCAATGAACACTTTGATTTTTTAAATATCATCACCAAGATATCTTTTAATGAAGCCCTTAATAAGGATATTTTGGCACAAGGCGAATTGATGAGCACCAAGCTTTTTTCATGTTACCTGGAGCAAGAGGGACAAACTCATTTGTTAGTCCCTGCACTTGATTTTATGTCAATTGATGCAAACGACGAACCTCAAGTGCTTGATATCAGAACGAAATTGGCTAAGGTGTTACAACAGCACAAAGACATCAATCTCTTTATCACGCAAGGATATATCTGCAAGAATGCAAGGGGAGAAGTGGATAACCTCAAGCGAGGGGGTAGTGATTATTCTGCTTCCCTAATTGCTGCTGCTGTTGATGCAAGCGTATGCGAGATATGGACAGACATTGATGGTATGCACAACAATGACCCTCGTATTGTTCAGTCTACCAAGCCTGTTGAACACCTTAGTTTTGATGAGGCCGCTGAGCTTGCCTATTTCGGAGCAAAGATTTTACATCCTGCATCAATTTGGCCAGCACAGCAATTTAAAATACCGGTTAAGTTACTCAACACTATGCAGCCTGAGGCAAAAGGGACAATCATTTTGGAGCGAGCAGATACAAACGGTGTGAAGGCCGTTGCGGCAAAAGATGGTATCGTAATGCTTAAAATCAAAAGCAGTAGAATGCTCTTGGCTTACGGATTTTTAAGAAAAATATTTGAAGTTTTTGAGAAGTACAAGACTTCCATAGATATGGTTACCACCTCTGAAGTTGCAGTATCCGTTACCATAGACAATACAGCACATTTAGAACAAATCGCAAAAGAACTTGCCCCATTGGGAGAGTTGGAGGTGCTCGATGTGCAAACCATTATTGCTGTTGTGGGGAATAAATTGGCAACAGAAAAAGAGCTGCTAGCCAACCTCTTTGGTTCATTGAAACACGTTACCATAAATATGGTGAGCTATGGAGGTAGTTTACATAACGTATCCATTCTGGTTCCAACTAGGGAAAAGAACGCATGCTTGAAGGCGTTGAATAAAGGCCTATTTGGATTGGACTAATCTTTGGAGGAAGTCCAGTTAAATAATCAACATCGCGTCGCCATAGCTAAAGAAACGGTATTTATCCTTTATTGCTTTTTTATATGCTTCCATGGTTAATTCATATCCTGCAAATGCACAGGCCATAATCAATAGCGAAGTTTTCGGCAGGTGAAAGTTGGTTATCAATGAATCGCAAATGGCAAACTCATGTGGAGGATGAATGAAAATATTTGTCCAGCCCTCAGAAGGCTTCAAAAGTTTGTCTGCAGTAAACGTACTTTCCAATCCGCGCATGGTGGTAGTACCCACAGCACAAATCCTGTGTCCTTCAGATTTTGCTTTGTTGACAATCTTGCAAGCTGTTTCATCCACTTTAAAATATTCAGCTTCCATCTTGTGCTTACTCAAATCTTCAACTTCAATGGTTCTGAAAGTACCTAGACCGGTATGCAATGTAATTTCTGCAAAACGAATTCCTTGTATCTCTAATCGCTTGATTAACTCTACTGAGAAATGCAAACCTGCTGTTGGGGCAGCTACTGCTCCCTCGTATTTTGCATAGACGGTTTGGTACCTTTCCCTGTCAATCTCATCTGGCTTGCGTTTGATGTATTTTGGAAGTGGAGTTTCTCCAAGCGTACTCAATACTTGCTTAAAATCCTCATCTGAACCTTCAAAAAGGAACCTGATTGTTCTGCCTCTAGAAGTGGTGTTGTCAATTACTTCTGCAACCAACTCGTCTGCATCTCCAAAATAAAGCTTGTTACCTACTCGTATCTTTCTTGCGGGATCAACAATTACATCCCATAACCTGTTCTGCTTGTTCAGTTCCCTCAAAAGAAAAACTTCAATTTTGGCTCCAGTTTTTTCTTTCCTTCCATACATTCTTGCAGGAAATACTTTGGTGTTGTTTACAGCAAAAACATCCTTCTCCTCAAAATAATCTAGAACATCTCTGAATGTTTTATTTTCAATTAATCCAGTATCCTTATGCACCACCATCAATTTGGCGTCTTCTCTGTTTTTTGTGGGATTCTGTGCAATTAGATTGAGTGGAAAATCGAACCTGAACTGGGATAGTTTCATGCTTAAATAAGTTTTTTGCCTGAAACAAATCTCGATACACAATCAAATGGTATCCTAACCCCAAACCTGATCTTACGGCACCAGATTTGTTTTTGGCATTATTGAAGTTGCAAAATTAATGAATATTTGTGATTTTGCAGTTTGTGATTTTATGCATTTATTACAAAAAATCTAATATAAACTAAAACTTAAGGTGTCTTACAGTAAGGCCGTTGTTTATCAATTGTTTAAGAGATTCTATACCTATTCGAAGATGTCGTTCTACAAAACTGGAAGTTACTATTTTATCGCTTTCCTCTGTTTTTATTCCTTCGGGAATCATGGGTTGGTCGCTTACCAATAAAAGAGCGCCAGTCGGAATTTTATTAAAAAAGCCAACTGAGAAGATGGTTGCCGTTTCCATATCAATGGCATAAGCCCTAATTTTTTGTAAATAGGTTTTAAAGTCTTCATCGTGCTCCCATACTCTTCTGTTGGTGGTGTAAACAGTGCCTGTCCAATAATCCAAATTGTTGTCTCTTATGGTAGTTGAAATTGCTTTTTGTAAAGCAAAGGCAGGAAGGGCAGGCACTTCAGATGGAAAATAATCATTGGAAGTTCCTTCTCCTCTAATGGCTGCTATAGGAAGAATTAAGTCACCTATTTTATTTCTCTTTTTAAGCCCGCCACATTTTCCCAAAAATAATACAGCAGCAGGATTGATGGCTGTAAGTAAATCCATAATCGTTGCTGCAGTTGGACTACCCATGCCAAAATTAATGATGGTGATGCCATTGGCCGTTGCGGATTGCATGGGTTTGTCCCTTCCCACAACATCCACGTTGTTCCAGGTTGCAAACAATTCTACATACTTGCTGAAATTGGTTAATAGGATATAGCTACCAAATTCTTCCAATGCCATTCCTGTATATCTCGGGAGCCAATTATTTACAATTTCTTCTTTACTGTTCATATCTGAAGGTTTTCAGTTCGAAATTACTGATTACTTTGCATCCATGGTTGATTTGGTGTTTCCTGAGCCTGAGTTTAAAACAAGGCAGCTTGAGGGGAGAGCTGAAATTTTTGATGCAATTCGGTCGAAATGGATTGTTTTGGGTCCGGAAGAATGGGTTCGGCAGAATTTTATTCAATGGATGGTTAAGCGCAATGGTATTCCATTGGCATCCATTGCTGTTGAGAAGACCTTGAAGCTGGGTGAGCAGACCCGCAGGTTTGATGTGTTGGTTTATGATGCGCAAACCCAACCATGGATGATGGTTGAATGCAAGTCGATGGATGTAAAACTAGATGGCTCAACGCTAATGCAAATTCTATCTTATCATTTGGCAATACCTGTTGAATTCCTGGTAATCACCAATGGTATTGAATGTTATGTGGCGCAAAAAAAAAATGGGACTGCCGAGTGGGTCCCATTTTTTCCAAAATATCTTGTTCCTTAATTAAGGGAAAATACCAAGCTCAGCATAACTTGTCCCAACCTTGTTGATGGCAACTAGAAAAGCAGCCGTTCTCATATCTTTGATTTCAGGATTTTGTTTCCAGCAATCCAATATTTCGTTGGTTGCCTTGATCATGGTGTCTTCTAAGCCACTTCTTACAAGATCAATTTCATCTGGACCGTGAACCAATAGGTTCTTTTGAATCTCCGTAACCTTCTTTCCAGTCATTTCTTCAATATAGGATACCAAGTTGGTATTATGGTTTTCCATGAACCTTTTCTCTACACGGCCATAGCGCATGTGGCTTAGGTTTTTCACCCATTCAAAATAGGAAACGGTTACACCACCAGCATTTAAATAAATGTCTGGCACTACTAAAGTGCCTTTGTTGCTGAGGATCTCATCTGCTTCAGGAGTAAGCGGACCATTTGCAGCTTCACCAATGATCTTTGCTTGAATGTGAGATGCATTATCACCATTGATTACATTTTCAAGCGCTGCAGGAATGAGAATATCGCATGGTGCTTCTAGTGCGTCTGTATTTTTATTGAAATTTGTAGCACCAGGGAAGTTTAATATGGAGCCAGATGCTTTTCTGTGTTGAAACACAGCATCAACATCAAGTCCGTTTTCATTGTAAATTGATCCTTCGTACTCTGCTAATCCCACTACCAATGCTCCGTTTTCCTGAAAGAACTTCGCTGCATGATAACCCACGTTTCCCAAACCTTGTACTATGATTTTTTTTCCTTCAATACCCATGGGAAGTCCAAGTCGATTCATTACATCCGTGTTATTGCAAACCTCACGTATGCCGAAAAACACCCCAAGACCCGTTGCCTCTTTTCTTCCTCTTACACCACCTTGACTTACAGGCTTACCCGTTACACAAGCCAGTGAGTCGATTTCGCCTGGGTGCATGGCAGTATAGGTATCTAGAATCCAGGCCATTTCTCTTTCTCCTGTTCCATAATCTGGAGCGGGTACGTCTTGACCCGGACCAATAAATTTCTTTTTTATGAGTTCGCTGGTGTAGCGTCTTGTTATTTTTTCCAAATCGTAAGGAGTATATTTTTTAGGATCAATTGTGATTCCTCCTTTTGCTCCTCCAAAAGGTACATCCACAATGGCGCATTTATAAGTCATCAAAGCAGCCAATGCCATCACTTCATCTAGGTTTACCATTTCGCTGAAACGGATACCTCCCTTGCAAGGCTGTTTGTGGTTTGAATGTTGTACCCGATAAGCTTTTATAACTTCAACCTTATCGCCAATTTTAACTGGAAAATGTATTCTCAATACACTATTACACTGTTTAATTTGCTCAAGTATTCCTTCGTCGAATTTCGTAAACTTGGCGGCCTTGTCAAAACTTTTACACACGGCCTCAAAAAAACTATACTCTGGATTCATAGCAAAATGGTTTGTTGAAAATAAGTTTATTGATGCTAAAAACGCGTTTATCCCTCTTTTTCTAACTTGGTGATTTTCCTATCTAGCCTAATTATATAAGCAATCAAACCAAACAAGATGGTCAAGACCACTGCTACTACTACATAAATTTTACCATTACTTCTCATTACACTGGCAGTAGCCTCATTCTTAGTTGCATCTTGAGCTTGTGCTCCAAGTGTAAGTAAGGTAGCCAATAACATTGTTAATTTATTTTTCATTGTTGCTCCATTTTTTTTCAATGATGAATTTATGTCTGATAATAAGTGTAGTAATCCAAATTCCCATAAAGGTCCATCCCAAAACCGCAGGATAGAAAACCATTCTCATCCTAGCGTCAATATCATTAAAATTTAATGCTGGATTTCCTTCTTGTCCAGGATGTAAACTTGGCAGTAATCTTGGAATAATCCAAATGGAGGGGAAAAGCATAGCATATGAGAATATATTGTAAACAGCACTTACCCTTGCACGTTGGTCCAAATCTGCAATAGAATTTCTAAGAATAAAATAAGCGCCATAGATCAATAGTGCAGTTGCTGCGCCAATTAATTTCGGCTCTCTCATGATTGATCCAAAAGAAGCGTAGGCTGGGTTGTTTGGATCAGCCCAGGTATAACTTGCCCATATGGCACCAGTGGTATAACCGAGTAACCCCATGTAGGTGCCTGTGCCGGCATAAGAAACGGCTTTGATGTCGTGTTCAATTTTCCCATTTCGCAAATACTTGATGCTATGTATAATTGAGATGGTATACAAAATCATCATGGCAAACCACATGCAAACATGATAATAAAGATTACGAATGGTTTCTCCCAATTGAGATAATTCAGGAACAGGTAACAATAAGCCTCCAACTACAGCATAAATGAGTAGTAGAATAGCGCTGATTTTCAACCAATTAAATTGCATAATATGAGTTTCAGTTTTCAAAATTAGGTGCTTCGATCAATCTTTCCATAAAAAGGGGTACAAAATAACTGCCATAAAAATAATGAGTACATCTAAGGCAAAAAGCAAAAGGACCAATTGTAGGGGTACTCCCTCTTTAAAAATTTCGGAAAAGGCCGATTTAGATAGCCTTACCAAAAGTAACAATTGGGGTATGATGATAGGAAATCCAAGAATTGCCATTAATGAGGCTTGCTGCATGGCCTTTGATGCAATTGCTGCAAGCATGGTAAATACCAAACTCAAACCAATTGCCCCTACCAGGCTAATCATAAAAAATTGTAAAAATGAGGTGGTTAGATCACCCATAAATGCAGTAAACAAGAGCAGGTTAATAGTGCTCATTAATACCATCAAAATTACATTGTAGGTTAGCTTTGATAAAATAAAGACCACAGGGGAGGTAATGGAATAATAATAAAGCATTCTACCTCTTGCTTCTTGCAAAAAACTTTTTGCAACAGCATTAATGCAAATAAAAAGTTGCGTGATCCAGAATAAAGCATTCCAGGTGTCTGCGTCTGGAGAATCTATGGTTAAATAAAGAACAAAAACAGTAGAAGCAATATATAACATGATCCCATATAGCGTATGTTGCTGTCTGGTTTCGAGCAGTAATTCTTTTCTTAAGAGGGAGGCGTATTGGTTAAAGAAATTCAAAGTTTAGTTTTTAGTATCGGAAACAATGTCTACAGCGCGCTTCGTAAAGTTCTTTTTCTCCCAAAACAACTTGATTAGTATTTTTGGAAATCCTATACGAGTAGCTTGCTATCCCTCCACATTTCATGCACACGGCATGAAGTTTAGTTACATAATTTGCCACTGAAAGCAACTGAGGAATGGGTCCGAAGGGTTTTCCTGTGTAGTCCATATCTAGCCCAGCCACAATTACCCGTTTCCCTGAGTTTGCCAATGTTTCACAGACTTGAACGATTTTATCGTCGAAAAATTGTGCCTCGTCAATACCAATCACGTTGAATTCTTCGGCAATTTTCATTATCTCTTCCGCATTTCGTACTGGGAAAGCGGTGACCATATTTTCATTGTGGGTAACAATTTTCTCAACATCATATCGAACATCTATTTCTGGTTTGAAAATACCTACGCTCAGGTTGGCTATTTTGGCTCTTTTTAGTCTTCTGATCAACTCCTCTGTTTTGCCAGAAAACATAGAACCGCAAACCACTTCAATCCATCCCCTATGGCCATTGTTATTCGGTTCTATAAACATCTAATTGTGGTTGAGTTTTTATTTGATTCTGTGAAAATAACATAAAGCCTTGAAGCAAAAATAAAGGATTGTAGACTTAGAGTAGTTGTTGTTCTTTTATTAGTGATAAAACGCGTGCTGTAGCGCCTTGGTTTTCTTGCACAAAAACCAGTGCGGCTTTATTTTTTTCTTCGAGTAATTTTGGGTTATTCATCAGTTCTTTCACCTTCAGGCTAAGCTCTTCTTTTGAACCGCAACTAAATACCAACCCTTTTTCTATCATTTCTTTTGCCTCGTTGGCTTTATTATAATGGGGACCAATAAATATGGTTTTTCCATACGCAGCGGCTTCTAAAATATTGTGAATGCCTGTTCGGTTGAATCCTCCTCCTACATAACAGGTTGTTCCGTAACGATAGAGTTTTGATAGGAGCCCTACGCAATCAATTATAACCACATTGACGTCTTGAATAGAGGTATGGTTTTCAATTTCACTGTATAAAATTGAACAGGGGAATTGTGACTGTAGTCGATGAATATGCCTTTCTCCAATTTCGTGAGGTGCAATCACCAGCTTCATTTTTGAAATTGAATCCGCTAGACCTGCTATCAGGTTTTCATCCGCTTCCCAAGTGCTTCCTGCAACAAGAACGGGCCCGTCTCCTGCAAAAACAGCTAATTGTGGGTGCTGAAATGCTTGGCCTGAAAGTTGCAGTACTCTATCAAATCTTGTATCTCCCCCAAAGCCATAAGGTGCATTAATCTTGTGTTTTTTGAGTAAGGATATGGTAGGCTGACTTTGTGCAAATAGGTAAGTAAATGAATCGAAAATCGACTTCATAAAATAACCCCAAGGGGGAAACTTAAATTGGCTCTCTAGCAAGATGCCTGAGATCAATAGGCAAGGAATCTGTCTTTCTTTCAAAACGGATAAATAATGAAACCAGGTTTCATACTTGATAAAAAAAGCCATTTTTGGCTTGGTCAGCCCAATAAAACGATGGGCATTTGACAGGCTGTCCATTGGCAGGTAAAAGACCAAGTCGGCTCCTGAATAGTTTTTTCTAACCTCATATCCGGAGGGGGAGAAAAAGGTCAGTAAAATTCGGTATTGCGGATATTGATCTCTTATACTTTCAATAACCGGTCTACCTTGCTCAAATTCACCTAGAGAGGCGCAGTGAAACCAAATAAGAGGTCGATTGCTTTTTTGCAGGGCTTCTTCTAAGCGCTTAAACTGGTCTTTTCGTCCATTGATCCAAAGCTTGGCCTTGGGGTTCCAAAGAGACGACAACCGGATAATACCGGGATATAGACTTACGAACAAATTATAAAAAAACTTCATCGTTTTTAATGCCCCACAAAGCTAAGCTCTTCTCAAGGAATGGCTTCAATTTTCTTACCTTTGCCGCAAACTAAAAAACGACATGGTTCCAATACAAATGGTTGACCTAAAACGACAGTACCTTAAGATAAAACCCGAGGTAGATACAGCAATCGCAAACGTTTTAGACACTACCTCATTTATCAATGGTAAAGCAGTGGGTGATTTTGCCTCAAATTTGGCAAAATACCTGAATGTAGCAGAAGTAATTCCTTGTGCAAATGGTACTGACGCGTTGCAAATTGCCATGATGGCTTTGGGATTAGAACCGGGTGATGAAGTAATAACTCCATCATTCACTTACATCGCTACAACCGAAGTAATTGCCTTATTGAGACTCAAGCCTGTTTTTGTTGATGTGGATCCAAAGACATTTTGTATTGATGCTACTAAAGTTAGAGAAGCCATCACTTCTAAAACAAAAGCAATTGTTCCTGTGCATTTATACGGACAATCTTGCGATATGGAAGAGATAATGAAAATCGCAGAGGAGTACCATCTTTATGTTGTTGAAGACAATGCACAAGCGATAGGTGCAGATGTGAAATTTGCTGATGGTTCACTCCATAAAACAGGAACTATTGGGGATATTGGTTGTACTTCATTTTTCCCATCCAAAAATTTGGGATGCTATGGAGATGGGGGAGCCCTAATTACCAACAATAATTTGCTTGCAGACCGTATACGAATGATTGCAAACCATGGACAAAGCAAAAGATATTACCATGATGTTGTGGGGTGTAATTCTAGACTAGATACCATGCAGGCTGTGGTATTGAATATTAAACTCGGCCGCCTAGACGAGTACAATAATGCGAGAAGGTACGTTGCTGAATTTT
>CAMDFC010000063.1 GCA_945897185.1 Chitinophaga pinensis
GTTGTAAATACCTGTGGTTTTATTGATAAGGCCAAAGAAGAAAGTATCAATACCATTCTTGATCAAGTCAATCTTAAGAAAAAAGGCAAACTGGATAAAGTATATGTTACCGGTTGCTTGAGCGAGCGCTACAAGCAAAATCTAGAAGAAGAGATTCCAGAAGTGGATGCATTTTTCGGCACCATGGAATTGCCTGGATTACTTGCTGTTTTAAATGCAGATTATAAAGCTGAATTGGTAGGAGAGCGTTTACTTAGCACACCATCTCACTACGCATACATGAAGATCAGTGAAGGCTGTAACCGCACTTGCTCTTTTTGTGCCATTCCTTTGATGCGGGGTGGTCATAAAAGTAAACCCATCGAAGAATTGCTTATTGAGACGGAGAAATTGGTAAAAGGTGGTGTGAAGGAAATTATGTTGATTGCGCAAGAGCTGACTTACTACGGACTGGATCTTTACAAGAAAAGGACCTTGCCTGAATTGCTTAAGAAGCTTGCAGCAATTGAAGGCTTAGAATGGATTCGTTTGCATTATGCCTATCCTTCAAAATTTCCAATGGAAATAATTGATGTGATGAAGGAAGAGCCTAAGATTTGTAATTACCTCGATATGCCTTTGCAGCATGCAAGTGATAATATGCTCAAGGCAATGAAGCGCCAGATCACCAAGCAGGAAATGAAGGACCTGATTGCTGAAATCAGAGCAAAAATCCCGGGCATTTGTTTACGTACTACACTTATTGCAGGTTTCCCAGGTGAAACACGTGAAGATGTTGAGGAGCTGAAAGAGTTTTTGGCGGAGATGAAGTTTGAAAGAGTAGGGATATTTACATATTCTCATGAAGAAGATACCAGTGCATATGCGCTAGAAGATACGCTGACAAACGAAGAGAAGGAATCACGCGCACAAGAGATCATAGAATTTCAACAGGAAATCAGTTTTGAAAAGAACCAGGCGTTTTTAGGCCAAACAATAAGGGTGATCATCGATAAAAAGGAAGCAGGAAGGTATATTGCTAGAACAGAGTTTGATAGTGTTGAAGTAGATAACGAAGTGATTGTGCATTCCTCTAAAAAATTAAACCCGGGTGATTTTGTACATGTTAAAATCACCAAAGCTTACGATTATGATCTTGAAGGGGAAGTAATTCACTAATTTTATAGCATGAAGTCTTCGTGTAGTTATATCGCTTACCAAGAGACCAACATGTTTTCCAAGTTGATCTCAGATTACCTGGAGAAGAAAGATTTCATTCAGTCTTTTTATAGTTGTCAGACCGACCTTGATGGATTATCAAAAGCTATTACAGCTCGTCAGCAATTTTCTACCGATAGAAATTTAATTCAACAAGTATTTGCTGACGCATATGCAACAGTTGATGCATCTGAATTCCAAATGGATAATATTGCTGCCTTGTCCAATGATAACACATTTACCATTTGTACAGCGCACCAGCCGAATATCTTTACTGGTTATTTGTATTTCATTTATAAGACTGCTCATGTAATTGCATTAGCGCAACAGTTTAATAAAGAATTTCCTGACAAGAAGTTTGTCCCGGTTTTTTATATTGGTAGTGAGGATAATGATTTAGATGAATTATCGAAGTTTAAAATTCATGGAAGGGGATATGTGTGGAATACAGACCAGACGGGTGCTGTAGGAAGAATGAAGGTCGATAAGTCTGTTGTAAAGTTGATTGATGAAGTGGAAGCAGAACTAAAGCATCTTCCTCAGTCGAAATCATTAATCGAGATTCTTAGAAAAGCATATGTATTGGGGAATGAAATGGCTACAGGGACCTTTATTTTATTGAATGAATTGTTCAAAGAATATGGTTTGTTGGTATTGCAGCCTGATCATGTTGATTTGAAAGCAAAAATGAAAGCAGTTTTCAAAGATGATTTGTTACAGAACAGTGCTGAGCAAATTGTGGGAGAGACAAGTTTGAAATTAGAAGCTGAATATAAAGTGCAAGTCAATCCGCGTACCGTCAATTTATTTTACTTGCGTGATGGTATTAGAAGTAGGATAGACAAGCGAGGGAATATTTATACAGTTGACGGCACGGTTATTCGGTTTACACAGGAAGAGCTTTTGCAGGAATTGAATGAATTTCCCGATAGGTTTAGTCCCAATGTAATCTTACGTGGTATCTACCAGGAAACCATTTTGCCAAACCTAGTTTTTGTAGGTGGTGGTTCTGAAGTAGCATATTGGATGCAACTCAAAAACTTGTTCACCCATTATAAGGTTCCATTTCCTATGCTGGTTCTCAGAAACAGTTTTATGATTATGGATGCAAACCATGCACATAAAATGGCAGCGTTGGGAATAGGGGAGGTTGATTTGTTCAAAGAAGAAACCCAGCTGGCCAATGAATTGGTCCAGCGTTGGTCCGGACAAGAAATTTCTCTTGAGCAGGAAGAGTTAGATAGTAAAGCATTGTTCCTGCATTTGAAAAAACGTGCAGGTGAAATAGATAAAACTTTAGTTCAGCATGTTCATTCATTGGAAACTGATCACCTGAAAAAATTAGATGGTTTAGAAAAGAAGATGTTGAAAGCTGAACGCAAGAAGCAAGCAATACAATTACAAAGAATCTGGAAACTAAAAGAAGAGTTATTTCCCAATAACAATTTGCAAGAACGCGTAGATAATTTCATCCCCTATTATGCGCAATACGGGCAGGCTTTCATTGAAGCAGTTTTACAACATTCATTGGGTTTGGAGCAGAGGTTTGGGGTTTTGACGGTTGGCGGTTAACAGTTAGCGGTTAACGGATAACGGTTGTGGGTTGTGGGTTGTGGGTTAGTCTTAGCATGCAAATTACTCCAATTACAAACTCATAATTCATAACTCATAACCCACAACTCATAACTTCCTGAGGTGATTCAATAACCCGAAGTAGAGGCCTGAACATTATTACTCCCCAAAAATTCTTCAATAATAGCAACAGTCGCTGTAGCGCCGATGCGGGTGGCGCCTACTTCTATTGCAGCTAGCATATCTTTTAGGTTTCTGATGCCGCCTGCTGCTTTGAGTTGGACTTCTGGTCCACTGTGCTTGCGCATCAAGATTAAATCGTTTAATGTAGCACCTTTGGTGAGAAACATGCCGTTCTCTTGTTTTACATAACCATAGCCTGTTGATGTCTTTACAAATGCTACATGTAGCTTTGTGCAAATTTCACAGAGTTTTATTTTCTGCGCATCGTTTAAATAATCATTTTCAAAAATGACTTTCAAAATGGCGTTGTGCCTAAAACAAGTATTGTTGATCTGCTCAATTTCCTGCTCAACAAAATCCCAATCACCACCAATTACCTTTCCAATATTCACTACCATATCAATTTCAGTAGCGCCGTTTCTGCAAGCTTCAATGGTTTCGATTATTTTTAAATCAGTGTTATTGCTTCCATGAGGAAAGCCAATCACTGTACAGACAGCAACTCCTGAATTTTTCAACACTTCTACAGCATATTTAACCGCATAGGGTTTGATGCAAACCGTTGCAGTGCCGTACTTTTTTGCAATTGCCAACCCTTCGTCCAGATCTTTGTTGGTCATCGTAGGATGGAGTAAAGAATGGTCGATGTATTTTGCAAGTGCTTGTGCCGTCATTGGTTCTGATTTAAAGGAGGTATGCTGATTGACCGAAAGCAAATTAATCTTCTCTTAAGGTATGTCCTGTTAATTGGATAAAAACATCTTCTAAATTTGCGCCTTTTGTTTCTTTCTTTTTTTCAAAACCTGCTGCCAGTAATTGATCAATTAATTGGTCAGGGCAATCCAATGCAATTATTTTACCCGCATCCATAATAGCGACTCTATCGCACAAATATTCTGCCTCATCCATGTAATGCGTAGTAATGATCACAGTAGTTCCTTGCTCACGGATATTCTTGATCAAGTCCCAAAGGTTTCTTCTGGCTTGAGGATCTAAGCCCGTTGTGGGCTCATCCAGAAAAATAATTTTTGGATCATTGATTAAGGTGGTGGCAATAGAGAAACGTTGTTTTTGTCCACCACTCAATGATTTATAAATTGCTTTTGCCTTGTCTTCTAAATTTACTTTTGCGAGAAGTTCTATAGGATCTACTTTTCTGTTGTAGAGGCCGTTAAACAACTCAACCAACTCAATCAATTTTAGTCCAGGATAAAAGCCTGAAGTCTGGAGTTGGACACCAATGATTTTTTTAATTTCATCGGGTTGCTTATCAAGATCAAATCCTGCGATATTAATTGTGCCTGAAGTTTTAAACCTCAGCGTCTCCATAATTTCGAGTGTAGTCGATTTGCCTGCACCATTTGGTCCGAGTAGGCCAAAAATTTCGCCTTCTTTCACATTAAAGGAAATTCCTTTTACTGCTTCAAAATTTCCGTAAGACTTTTTGAGGTCTGTTACCTTGATCATTTCTAGTTTTGGGTTTTGCGCTGTAAAGCTACTCAATAAGCCACCATCTTGTTTACCTGGTAAACAGATTAATAGAAAACATATTTGCCTTCTGGAGATATCGCAATCACAGGTAATTTGCGATTTTCTTCAAAAAAATCATAAACCCTTCTCAGGTTGTTTTCAAATGATTTCAAATTGGTATCGTTTTCGTGTACCCGATCAAGATAATCTACACTCTTTTTTGCATGATATTTAACGGGGAAAATATGAACGGGAATGAAATCTTGTCCTGATCCTTTGGCAAGTGAAGAGAGTACATACAATTCTTCAATCTTGTTATCGAGGATTGGAATACAACCCGTAGTTACACAGCTGCCATGTATGAAAATTTCTCCGCCTGGTTTCATTGGATCTGCCAAAAGCTTATCGGATGGATTTGGATAGTTAAGTCCAAGTGACAAATGATACTTGCTGTTGGCATTGAATTCATTGATGTAATAAAATCCTTCAGGAACCTGGTAATCGCCTTCCAATCTTTTTGGACCCATAGTTCCTGCCAAGGCACATACTTTGTACGACTTAAAAAGCCTGAAAGTATCGCTGATTTTATTCTTCACCCAAACTTCCAACTCACTGTCGTATTTGAAAGAACGAATATACATGTGCTTCACTGGCCAGCTAAACCCTTTGTCTTCAAATTCCTTTTTTAAGTCATCTTCTCTATTTACAAATGCTTTGGATACCCTGCTGAAACTTTTTTGATAGTCGGTAAACGAGTTTTGGGCAAACAAATAGCTGTTGCTCAAGAGCAAGAGAAGGATGATTAGGATGTTGGATCTCAATTGGTTATAAATAAAAGCCATTATGTCTTTTACAATTGCTGATATTAGAAATAAGTTAAGGATATTTGCACCATAGTTAGTTAAACGAAATGTTTTTCAATTTATTATGATTAGGGTAGGAATTTTAGGCGGGGGACAACTAGGCAGAATGCTCTTACAAGAAGCGGCAAATTACCCTGTGGAAGTTCATGTCATGGAAAAAGACGAAAACTGTCCCGCTGCTAATTTAAGTCATAAATTTATAAATGGGGATAATACTGCTTACCAAGATGTTATAAATTTTGGAAAATTTGTAGATGTTCTGACCATCGAAATTGAAAATGTGAACATAGAGGCACTCGAGTTCCTCGAAAAAGAGGGGGTCAAAGTAATTCCAAGCCCCTCTGCACTAAAGACCATAAAAAACAAAATACTACAGAAAGAGTTTTACGCAGCGCATCAAATACATTCCTCTTCTTTTGTTGTTTTGCAATCTAAAAACGAGTTATTTCATCATCTGCATATGCTGCCTGCTGCCCAAAAATTGGCGACAGGCGGGTATGATGGAAAGGGTGTCCAATTAATTAAATCTGAGAACGATATCGATAAAGGATTTGATGCTCCTTCCGTTTTGGAAAAAATGATAGATATCGACAAAGAAATTGCAATAACTGTAGCCGTTGCCCAAAACCACGAAATGGTTGCCTATCCTGCAGTGGAAATGATTTTTGATTCTGTGTTGAACTTGTTGGATTTTCAACTTTGTCCAGCGAACATCAATGAAGCCGTTCTAACAAAGGCAATATCACTAGCGAAGTCTGTCGCTAAGGGATTTGGTTCAGCTGGACTATTTGCGGTGGAAATGTTTGTCGACAAACAAGGGGAAGTCTGGGTGAACGAAACGGCACCTCGGGTACATAACTCTGGTCATCATACCATTGAAGCTCATTTCAGTTCTCAATTTGATATGCTCTGGAGAATTCTCCTTGATTATCCTCTTGGAAATGTAGATATGGTTATGCCTTCTGTTATGTTGAATATCATTGGGTCTGAAGGGTATACTGGAAATATAAAATATGAAGGATTGAAAGAAGTGCTTTCAATTCCCAATGCTTTTATCCATCTTTATGGCAAGGAGACTACAAAGCCAGGAAGAAAAATGGGACATGCTACTTTGTTGGGAAATGATAAGGAAGCTTTACTGGCAGGTGCTAAAAAAATAAGAGAAACACTTATTGTTAAAAGTGAAAATTAAAAAATAATGGCTGTCGCTACAAAAACAACAATCAAAAAGAAACCAATCGTTAGTATCATCATGGGAAGCGACAGTGATCTTCCAATAATGAATGCTGCAGCGGAGCAATTGAAGGAGTTTGGCATTGCTTTTGAGCTCACTGTAGTTTCAGCGCACAGAACGCCTGACAGGTTGATGAAGTTTGCTTCAACAGCGGCTAAGCGTGGAATAAAAGTAATTATTGCCGGAGCTGGCGGAGCAGCACATCTACCCGGTATGGTAGCATCTATTACCACTTTGCCTGTAATTGGGGTACCAATAAAATCATCCAACTCAATTGATGGATGGGACTCTGTGCTTTCCATTTTGCAAATGCCCAATGGTATACCAGTTGCCACAGTTGCATTGAACGGTGCTAAAAATGCAGGAATCTTGGCAGCATCTATTTTGTCTACCAACAGCAAAGTGCTTGAAAGAAAAATTGTGGCATTTAAAGTGAAAATGAGAAAAGAAGTCGAGAAAAAAGTAAAAGCAATTAAAGGTCAAGGTTTCGATAATTCATTCGATAAATAAGCATCAAAAACAACATTAAAATAAACCAGTAAGCATGAAAAAGATTTTGTTGGGAATTTTTAGTTTAACGATAGTAGTAGGAGCTCTTGCCCAAACCAAGACAACAACAACACCCAAGACAACAACGACACCCAAGACAACAACGACAACCACGAAAACAACGACACCCAAGACAACCACGGCAGCCAAACCCGCCGCGGCGGCCAAGCCAGTTGTTCTCAAAACCGCAGAAGACTCCCTCAGCTATGCCATTGGAATTTTAGATGGTAATTTTTTCAAAACACAAGGAGTTAGTTCTGTAAACCCTACTTCTCTTTCAATGGGTTTTAGAGATGCGATGCAAGGGAAAGCAATTTTTACTCCGGAGCAAGCAGATCAAGTACTGCGTGGTGAAATGCAGAAAATGATGCGCAAGAAAATTCAACCGAATATTGATCAGTGTAACAGTTTTCTTTCACAAAATGCAAAACGTGAAGGGATCAAGCAAACTGCAAGTGGCTTGCAATACGAAGTAATTAAAGAAGGCACTGGCGAAAAACCAGTAGACACCAGTGTGGTAAAAGTGCATTACGAAGGATTCCTTTTAAATGCGACAAGACCATTTGATAGTTCACGTGAAAGAGCTGAGCCCACACAGTTTCCGTTGAATGGAGTGATTAGGGGCTGGACGGAAGGAGTGCAGTTGATGACTGTGGGTTCTAGATATAAATTTTATGTGCCTTATCAACTGGGTTATGGAGAACAAGGTTCTGGTGAAGCCATTCCAGGTGGTTCCTTGTTAATTTTTGATGTTGAATTGATTGAAATCGTAAAAAATAAATAAGATGACTGTTGATGTAAAATATCCCATTGGCAAACACCAAATGGTTCCTTTTTCTCAAGAAGAAAAAGAAGCCAGATTGGCCGATGTGCTTTTCTTGCCCCGCATGTTGGAATATGCAGTTTTAAATTTGAATGATGATCATATTCAAACTCCGTATCGTGAAGGTGGATGGACAGTCAACCAAGTGATTCACCATGTGGCGGATTCACACATGAATGCATTTATTCGTTTTAAATTGGGACTCACCGAAGACAATCCCACCATCAAACCATATAGCCAAAGTGCTTGGGGTGAAACGGCTGATGTTACAGCAGTCCCGGTAAATCTTTCCATTACTTTATTGCATTCCTTGCATCACCGTTGGTATGAATTACTCAAGACCATCACAGATGAACAATGGGAAAGAACAATTTATCATCCTGAGCAACAAAGAAAAATTACACTTTGGGAACTCTTGCTCATTTATGCCTGGCATGGAAAACACCACGCTGCACATGTAACTAATTTGCGTGAGCAAATGGGTTGGTAAAAATGAAACTAGAGGAAAACATATCATTAAAAGCCTTTAATACTTTTGGTGTAGATGCGGTAGCTCATTCATTTGTAACCATTTCATCGATCGGTCAACTCGAGCAAGTTTTTAGCCAGCTCATCTCTCCTGAAATACCTTTTTTAGTTCTAGGACAAGGAAGTAACCTGCTATTTACCGGCGACTACAAAGGCGTAGTTATTAAAAATGAAATAGAGGGAATTGATCTAGTTGATGAAGATGATGAACATGTTTATATAAAAGCAGGTGCAGGAGTGAACTGGCATGAATTTGTTTTGCATTGCATCAGTCATGATTGGGGAGGGGTTGAAAATTTATCGTTGATACCTGGTACGATCGGTGCAGCTCCTGTGCAGAATATTGGTGCTTATGGCGTTGAACTAAAAGATCTGTTGCATTCCTTGCGCGCCTGGGATGTTAGAAAAAAGAAACTAGTCGAGTTTAGCAATACAGATTGTGCGTTTGGATATCGCAATTCCATCTTCAAGCAAGACTTAAAAGGAGTTGTGGTAATTGGTGAGGTAATATTCAGGCTGACTAAAAAACATACAATTAAAGTTGGCTACGGAGCTATACAAGATGAATTGGCTAAGCAGGGGATAAGTAAGCCCACCATCAAAGATGTTTCTAATGCGGTTATTGCTATTCGCAGTTCCAAATTGCCTGATCCGAAATTAATTGGTAATGCGGGGTCTTTTTTTAAAAATCCAGTCGTTACGCAAGAGTTTTTTAACCACTTGAATACATGTTATCCTGATGTTGTAGCCTATCCTTCAGGGACTGTTATGAAACTTGCCGCAGGGTGGCTAATCGAACAAGCAGGCTGGAAAGGATTTCATGAGGGAAGTGTAGGCTGCTACGATAAGCAGGCGTTGGTGCTGGTCAATTTGGGAGGCGCTACGGGGAAAGAGATTTTACATCTGGCCGAAAGAATTCAGGCTTCTGTTAAAGGTAAATTTGATGTGGAGTTGGAGATGGAGGTGAATGTGGTTTAGGGAGAAGGTTGTGGGTTGTGAGTTGTGAGTTGTGAGTTGTGAGTTGTGAGTTGTGGGAAATTATTAAAATGCAAACTAAACATTTTACTAACTCAAAACGCATAACTCACAACCCATAACTGTATTTTAACTCAAAACCCATAACTGTATTTTAACTCACAACTCACAACCCATAACTTCCCAAAACATTCTCCTTCCAATTTTGTTGTTATAGTGTAATTTGTAGATGCATGAAAGGATTTAATTTTTCAAAGATCAATCCGTCTGAAGGGAACAAGAGTGAGTTTGAGAAAATGCTGGATATTTTCATGCAATTGCTCAACCATACCAATGGTGATGCAGAAGAAGCCTTGAGCTGGCTCACTGAGTTAGATAAAGAATACAAGTTTACTACACCTCAATACGGAATTGGCGACTTTATTGAAGATCTTAAGCAGAAAGGCTACATAGATGAGGACAATAAAAAGGGGGAAATCAAGATTACGCCAAAAACTGAACAGAGTATTCGTAAGCGCTCATTGGATGAAATTTTTGGCAAACTTGCAAAGGCAAAAAAAGGGAATCATTCTACTTTTAAAACAGGTGGGGGTGATGAAGTAAATTCAGAGACCAGGCCTTTCCAATTTGGTGATGTATTAGACCAAATCGATTTTGTTAGCTCTATTCGTAATTCTCAAATCAACAGTGGGATTGAACAATTTTCACTTCGTGAAGATGATCTGGAAATCAGGGAGACGGATTACAAAACGCAAACGTCGACAGTCCTCATGATCGATATCTCTCACTCCATGATTTTATATGGAGAAGACAGGATCACTCCTGCAAAGAAAGTCGCCATGGCCCTGAGTGAACTCATCAAAACCAAATACCCAAAAGACACTTTGGATATTGTGGTGTTTGGTAATGATGCCTGGACTATCGAGGTCAAAGATCTTCCTTACTTGCAAGTAGGTCCCTACCACACCAATACCGTAGCAGGTTTGGAACTGGCGATGGATATACTTCGTAGAAGAAAAAATTCCAATAAACAAATCTTCATGATTACAGATGGTAAGCCCACCTGTTTGAAGGAAGGAAAAAAATATTATAAAAATGCATTCGGACTTGATCGAAAAATCACCACCAAATGCTTGAACCTTGCAGCACAGTGTAAGAAGAATAAAATCAAGATCACCACCTTCATGATTACCAGCGATCCTTATTTGCAGAGCTTCGTCAGGGCTTTCACCGAAAGCAACAATGGCAAAGCGTTCTATGCATCATTGGATCAACTGGGTAGTTTTGTGTTTGATGATTTTGAGAAGGGGAAGAAGAGGATTGTTTAATACAAGTTGTGCGTTATGGGTTATGAGTTAACCCACAACCCATAACTCAAAACTCATAACTCATAACTCACAACTCATAACAAGAAACTTTACGAATGAACAATATAAAAACCCTAGGCGAACTTAAAAAATCCGGATACAATCCAAGAAGTATTAAAGAAGAAATGCGGGAAAATCTGATTGCAAAAATGCAAAATGGTGAAGAACGATTTCCTGGTATTGTAGGATACGAGGATACTGTTATTCCTGATACGGAGAGAGCAATTCTCTCTAGACACAACATGTTGTTTTTGGGTTTACGGGGTCAGGCAAAGACGCGGATGGCAAGGTTGATGACAGATCTCTTGGATGAATACATTCCATTTGTTTCGGGAAGTGATATCCATGATGATCCCTTTCATCCCATTTCTAATTTTGGGAAACAAACAATTGCAGAATTGGGTGATGATACACCAATTGAATGGTTGCACAGCAGCGAGCGCTATGGTGAGAAGTTGGCTACTCCTGATGTGTCTGTCGCAGATCTTATCGGGGATATTGATCCGGTAAAAGCAGCAAACTTGAGGTTGAATTTCTCTGATGAAAGAGTTATTCATTATGGTATCATTCCAAGAAGTAACCGTTGCATCTTTGTAATCAATGAACTTCCTGATTTGCAAGCAAGGATTCAGGTTTCCCTCTTTAATATTCTTCAAGAAGGGGATATTCAAATTCGTGGTTTCAAGTTGAGATTACCTTTGGATATTGTTTTTGTATTCACTGCCAATCCAGAAGACTATACCAACCGTGGTTCTATTGTAACGCCGCTTAAAGACCGAATTGAAAGTCAGATACTTACACACTATCCAAAATCGATGGAAGCCGCTTTGAGCATCACTGCGCAAGAAGCTGCTGTGCACACAACACAAGAGAAAATGATTGAGCAAAGTGATCTTGTTGCACGCATCATCGAACAGATTGCATTTGAAGCGAGACAGAGTGAGTTTGTCGATCAAAAAAGTGGGGTCTCTGCT
>CAMDFC010000064.1 GCA_945897185.1 Chitinophaga pinensis
TGCAGGTGCAATACTAAATTGTGCTAAGGCATGTCTTATGGCAGACTTAACAAATGCATAGACAATTTTATCATCGACAAATTTAATCTCTTGTTTTGTGGGGTGCACATTCACATCCACCTGTGCTGGATCTAAATCAATAAATAAAACAAAGAATGGAAATGAACCAGCAGACAAGAGCTCTTCATATGCCCCAATGATGGCATGATTCAAATAGGCATTTCTAATAAACCGGTTGTTGACAAACAAAAATTGATCGCCCCTTGTCTTTTTGGCTGTTTCAGGTTTACCAATAAAACCAGCAACATTTAAATAATCTGTTTTTTCTTCCACCTGCACCAACCGGGTGGCAAAGGAGTTTCCCATCAACTGGACAATTCTTTGTTTCATGTTGCCTTTTTCCAAATGAAAAACTTCCTGACCATTGCTTGTCATGGAAAAAAATACATCGGGAAATGCCAGTGCCACATGGATAAATTCATCAGTAATGTGTTTCAATTCCACCACATTGCTCTTCAAAAAATTTCTTCTAGCAGGTACATTGAAGAAAAGGTTTTTCATGCTGATGGACGTGCCGACTGAGCAGCCACAGGGTATTTGATTTAGGATTTTACTATTTTCTATTTCTATTTCCGTTCCCAGTTCTTGATCAACTGTTCTTGTTTTCATTGAAACCTGCGCAACAGCAGCAATAGATGCCAATGCCTCACCCCTGAATCCCATGGTTTTGATGGTAAACAAATCTTCGATCTCATTGATCTTGGAAGTGGCATGCCTCTCAAAACAATTTCGGGCATCAATAGGATCCATCCCCTGGCCATTGTCTACTACTTGGATAAGCGACTTCCCCGCATCAACAACGATTAACTTAATTTCTGTAGCGCCAGCATCCACTGCATTTTCTAGCAACTCTTTTACAGCGCTGGCTGGACGTTGAATTACTTCACCAGCAGCAATCTGGTTTGCAATATGGGGCGGTAAAAGATGAATTGGGTTGGGCATCAACAAACAAATTTCATAACTTCAAAAATAACAAATAGACGCCGTATGATAGCGAGAAAAACAACACTGTTGTATCTCTTTTTGCTGCTGAGTTTTGTAAGTTTTGCACAAAAAGCCACAGAATGGGCAGATAGTGTAATGAAAACGCTGAATGAGGATGAAAAAATTGCGCAATTGATTATGGTGAGGTTGTCTGCCATTGACCTCAGGACCAGAAAAATCAGTTTTTACGACACCACCGTAGAGAGGGATGTAAAAAAGTACAATATTGGTGGCATCTGCCTATTTCAGGGGGCACCGGTTAAACAAGCCAACCTCGTCAATTATTTCCAATCCATTGCTAAAACACCTATACTAATTGCCATAGATGGTGAAACTGGTGTGGGTATGAGAATGGACAGTGTTGTGAATTTACCCAAGATGATGATGCTTGGCGCAATGAAAGACAGCACCCTTGTTTATACCTATGGAAAATGGGTAGCAGAACAATGCAAGCAAATGGGTATACAAGTCAATTTTGCCCCTGTTGTCGATGTAAACAACAATCCAAACAACCCCGTAATCAATGACCGTTCTTTTGGTGAAAACAAATTTAAAGTAGCCAATATGGCCATACAATATATGTTGGGCATGAAAGATGCAGGTGTGATGGGAAGTGGCAAGCATTTTCCTGGACATGGAGATGTGGATGTGGATTCACACCTGGCATTACCGCAGATCAGCAAGTCCAAAGACCAATTAAATGAACTGGAACTGTATCCATTTAAAAAATTATTTGAGGCAGGCGTGGGCAGCGCAATGGTTGGTCATTTATTTATTCCAGTAATTGATAGCACGCCAAACAGAGGCGCTTCAGTTTCTGAAAAGACCATCACTGGACTTCTAAAAAATGAAATGGGATTTAAGGGTATCGTGTTTACAGATGCATTGGAAATGAAAGGAGTTACAGATGCATTTCCAAATGGCGCTGCTGGTGTTGAATCACTCATTGCAGGAGTTGACATGCTCTGTTTGCCAGGCGAAGTAGCAACAGTGATTCAAAAAATAAAAGAAGCCATTGCATCCAATAGGATCAGCTGGAAACAAATTGATGAACACGTGATGAAGGTATTGAAGACCAAATACGAAACTGGATTATCCAACTGGACACCTGTGCCAATAGCTGGACTTACAGCTAGACTCAATGAAAAAAGCAATACGATTAAACAATTGGTTGCAGAAAAAGCAATTACATTAACCAAGTATGATGATCGAAATTCATTTCCATTGGCATCAGATAAAACAGGCAGGTATGCATTGTTGGATATTGCTAAAAACAAATCGACTGCTTTTAGTTTGGAAATGAGGAAAAACTACAATGCTGATGTATTCTTATTTGACAACAGTAAAACGGATAAAGAAGCAGATAGCCTTTTCCAATTTCTTCAAAGCAACTATGAAAAGGTAATTGTTGCCATTCATGAAATTCCCCGCTACCCTGCCAATAATTTTAATATGAGTAAGCCGATCATCGGCCTGGTTCAAAAATTGAGCAAGAATATGGCAGTCAATCTCTTTGTTTTTGGCAACCCCTATGCAGCAAAAAGTTTTTGCGATACAAAAAACATCATTGCTTGTTATGATGATGACCCCATCACACATCGTGTTGCAGCAAATATGCTAGTAGGCAAACAATCACCTGAAGGTCAGCTTCCCGTTACTGTTTGCCCATCTATGCCAATTGGGACAGGATTCACTACATCAATGCTTAACCCTTCGCCTGTGGTTACAACTGATATCAAAATGACTATTATTGACTCTGTTATATACGATGCCATTGGAAAAAAAGCCGCTCCGGGAATGGTTTTGCTGGCTTTCAAAGATGGAAAAGTATTGACACAAAAAACTTATGGTAAAATCAGTTATTCAGATCAGGTGCCCACACAAACGGAAACTGTATACGATATGGCTTCTGTAACTAAAATTTGTGCGACTTCATTATCCATCATGAAATTATATGATGAAAAAAAAATTGAACTGGATAAACCATTGGGAAATTACCTCAGTTGGACAAAGGGAACCGACAAAGAGAATTTAATCATCAAAGACATTTTATTACACGAAGCCGGATTGAAAGCAACGATCCCTTTCTATAAAGAAATTTCAGACAGCATTACAATGAAAGCCTTGCCTGGCTATTTCAGTAAGAAGCAAGATGAAAAATATGGAGTGAAAGTAGATGACTCTCTTTACATGAGAACAGATTGGAGAGATACCATGTACAGCAGGATATTAACCTCACAAGTTGACAAGAAAAAACTTTACGTGTACAGCGACAATGATTTTATTCTGTTGGGAGAGGTTGTAAAAGCGATCAGTGGATTATCCATTGACCAATATGCAGCAAAATATTTTTACAGACCACTTGGATTAAGAAGCACTGGTTTTAATCCTGTTGCCTATATTAATAAAAATACAATTGCCCCAACGGAACAAGATCCTTATTTCAGAGAAAGATTGGTAAGGGGATATGTGCATGATCCAGGCGCTGCTATGTTTGGAGGTATAGCCGGACATGCTGGCTTGTTTAGCAATGCTTATGAAATTGCCGTTTTGATGGAGTTGCTGATGAATAAGGGATCAATTAATGGAAAAAGATTTGTTTCTTCTGCTACAACTGAATTATTTACAAGTTACCAAAGCAACATCAGTAGACGTGGACTTGGATTTGATAAAGCCGAAAAAGACAATGAAAAAAGACAAGTAGCTTACCCTACATTGAATACATCGAAACTGGCTTTTGGTCACACAGGATTTACCGGAACTTGCGCATGGGCAGATCCAGAGAAGGGTATTGTTTTTGTACTCTTGGCCAACAGAGTTCATCCTACTGCTAAAAGTACATTTGGTGATTTGAATGTGAGAGGGAAAGTGATGGAAGAGGTATTTAAAGCATATTGAGCTGTGTGCGAATCATGGCTTTTGCAGCCACCCATACTTTATGGTAATTTGGAATACGAATACGCTCTTCTAATATACGCTGCGGCTGTACCGCTTTTATTTTTTTAAATAGACTCAAGTAATATTTATAAGCAAGATAAACACCAAACCTGGCTTTTAGTGGCAGCTTGATGATTCCTTCATATGCATTCCTGAAGTCTTGTTCGATGTCTTGTTCAATACTTTCTTTCATTTCAGGAGTGAAAGCATTGAAATCAACTCCAGGAAAATATACCCTATTCAATTGTTGGTAATCAGCACTTACATCACGAAGAAAATTTACTTTTTGAAAAGCAGATCCAAGCGCTTGGGCGCTCGGTCTTAATTTCTCGTACTGTGCTTTGTCTCCGTCACAAAAGACATACAAACACATTAAGCCAACCACCTCTGCACTTCCATAAATATATTCAGCATAACCACTGGCATCATAACTGGCTTTTTCCAAATCAAATTCCATGCTCTTGAAGAAAGCTTCCACCAATGCCAAATCAATATTATATCGATTGACCGTGATTTGAAAACTATGGAGAATAGGATTTAGACTGATTCCTCTTTCAATAGCGTCGTAGGTCTCTTTTTTAAATTGGGAGAGAAGCAATACTTTATCGTGGTCATGGAACGTATCAACGATTTCATCAGCAAAACGGACAAGTCCATAAATATCATAGATCGGCCCTTGAATCTCTGCATTCAAGAGTTTAATTGCACTGCTGAATGAAGTGCTGTATCGCTTAGTTGTAATGCGACTACATTCGTGCGAGACATCGTGGAACAAACCTATCATCTGTGTTGAACTTATCGTGGCTTTATAATTTCTGAAATTAGACAATTAAATGTATTAATTTTTAATTTGTTCAACAATAAAAATCGGTTTTTACGCCTTTAGTTCTCTGTCGACCAATCCAGCTACTACTTCTCCGCTAATTAAACTAGGTGGAACACCGGGACCAGGAACAGTTAATTGACCGGTATAGTATAAGTTTTTTACTTTTTTACTCTTACACGATGGCTTGAGAATTGCAGTTTGCATCAAGGTATTGGCCAATCCATATGCATTTCCTTTGAAGGCATTGTAGTCAGCAATGAAATCAGAGTTGCAATAAGCACGTTTATACACGAGGTGCTTTTGAATATCTATCCCTGTTCTTTCCTCTAATCGTTTGCATAAAATATCGAAATAATGATTTCGAATATTTTCATCATCTCCATCTAAACCTGCTGCGATTGGCATCAAAAAAAACAGATTTTCACCCTCTGTTGGAGCCTGGCTTGCATCAGTTTTTGATGTTGCACTCAAGTAGAACAAAGGTTTTTTTGGCCATGAAGGATTGCTATAAATTTCATTGGCATGTTTTTCAAAAGGAACATCAAAAAACAGTGAATGATGCAATAGTGAGGGTATTTTACAATTGGTGCCCACATAAAAAATCAAGCAACCAGGAGCCATCACCCTTTTTTCCCAATATGCAGGAGTATAAGAACGGTATTGACTTTCTAGAAGTTTCGTCTCAATAAAATGATAATCTGCAGCACCTATTACTACATCTGCATACATGGGTTCTGCGCCATCGATAGTTACACCTTTTGCTGTTCCATTTTCAATAATGATAGAAGAAACATTGCTGTTGAAATGAAACTTTACACCAGTTTCGGTTGCAAGCTTATGCATTCCTTCAACAATTTTATACATACCTCCTTCGGGGAACCATGTTCCTAATTTCACATCAGCGAAATTCATTAGACTATAAAGTGCAGGTGTATTTTCTGGAAGTGCTCCAAGAAACAAGACAGGAAATTCCATCATCTGTCTGATCTGCGGATGTTTGAAATATTTTGAAATATGCGATTTGATATCACGAAATACATCAAGTTTAAAAAGACCCACTATCAATTCAAAATCTAGGAATTCCAATAGAGATTGTCCGGGTTTAAAAACCAATTTATTGATACCCACCCTGTACTTGTACTCTGCCTCTTTCATGAATGCATCTAACTGTTCGCCTGCACCAGGTTCCAACTCGTCAAAAAGTTTTTTCAGTGCTTCATAATCCGCTGGCACATCCATTGCATCATGATCCCAATAAATTCTATAAGATGGATCTAATCTAATTAGCTTGTAATAATCGGCAACTTTTTTATTGAACTGGGCAAAATAACGTTCAAATACATCTGGCATCCAATACCAACTTGGTCCCATATCAAAGGTGAAACCATCCACTTTGAAATGCCTGCACCTTCCACCTGGTTGGTCGTGCTTTTCAACAACATCAACATCCCACCCGTACTTTGACAAAAAAGAGGCCGCTGAAAGTCCCGCGAATCCACTTCCGATTACAATTGCTTTTTTGGACACAGGGGGAAGATAGGTTAAAACTTATTAATCTGATTTTTTAGAAGACGCCTAGCAAAGTGAATCCTGCTTTTGATGGTGCCCAGTGGCTCATTCAACATATCTGCAATTTCATGGTATTTGTATCCTTCGAAATACAACATGAAAGGCTGTTTGAATATGCTTGGCAAATCATGGATTGCTTTGTTGATGTCTTTCATCCTGATTGTGGTCTCTGCACCATTTGGAACAGCAGCTTGGTTATAGTCAAGTAGAAATTCATTGGGCGTATTGTCGAAGATGGTGTTCTGCTTCGACTTACGTCTGTAATTGTTGATGAAAATATTGCGCATGATGGTATACAACCATGCTTTGATATTTGTACCTACACTGTATTTTTCTTGGTTGGACAATGCCCTAAACATGGTTTCCTGCAATAGGTCTTTTGCACTTTCCTGGTCTTTTGTGAGTGTAACGGCAAAAGGCCTCAAGTATTCAGAATTCTGTAGCAGAAGTTGATTGAATTCCTGTGTTGACATGTTTTGTTTAATTATTTGAATTCAAATCTAAACAAAATTAAGATGCAATTCCAAATTTTTGTTTACTATTTTATAGAAAATTATTAAACAAATATAAAAACCTGTAAATGAGGGTGTTAGGTATCTAGTATACCACTGAATGGTCAATTTCCCAAATAGATAGTTGAAATTAGGGAGTTAGATTAGCTCAGAAATGAATTGATTGACCTCTTGTAATGACTTTTTGAAATGAATTTGAGGAGGAATTTTTTTCTCATAAGAAGCTGCTAATCTACCTGATATTATCAATGGAGTTCCATTGAAACGTTTGAGCGATTGGTTGAGAAATTTTTCAAAATTGAAGAGCGTAGAAACTGAAGTTAGGTGGGTATAAATGAAATCAGGTTGTTTGTGCTTCACTACATAGTCAACATCTTCTAATGGAACATTGGTTCCTAAATAATAAACTTTAATTCCCCTGTTTTTTAGCAAATATTGTATGAAAAGGAGTCCCAATTCATGAAATTCTCCTTCTGGCAAGAAAAGCAAACAGGACTTTTTCAATTTGAAAATAGGGTTACAAGCTTCGGTTCCTACAATCAATTTTTGGCGAATGATATTTGAAACAAGGTGCTCTTGGGCTGGGTTGATATGCCCTGTAATCCAGAGTACGCCTATTCTTTCCATAAATGCGAAAATAACCTGATAGATTGTTTTCTCAATTCCTTTTACCCTGATATGCTCCACCAACAACGACTCGAAACCTTCAAGGTTCATATCGACCATTGCCTGAATCAATTCATTTACATTTCTTTCTTGTTGGGCATGAATATTATTTATACTTAGGATTTTTGATTTAATATCATCATCATTCATCCTGTTGATATGCGAGATTTTAAACCCATACTTATTGAGAAGTGCGATGTTCAAAATTTTCTTTAGTTCATCATTGTTGTAGTACCGGATATTTGTATCTGTACGCTGGGGTTTGAGGAAATCATAACGCTGTTCCCAAATACGAATTGTATGGGCCTTGATATCCGTTAAATTTTCTAGGTCTTTAATTGTAAAAGCGTTCATGAGGATTATAACAAGGTTTTAAATAAATTGTTTAATGAGGTAATTAATCCAGCGTAGACTGACCTAGGTATTTCTAAATGGGGCCCTCAAGTGTCATAAAATCTGAAAAAGTGTGATTCCCATTTTTTGAATTTTTTTGTTTAGCTTTTTATTAAAATAGGTGTTTATTAATGAACAAAACCCCAGAATGGGGCTTTAAACGGAATCAAAAAATGACAATTACTTTAGTTTTCTATCTTATCCATGATTTTTCTGAGTGATTTGGTGTTTTGCAAGTCATTTAACCCTAGCAAATGTCTTTGGTGATGAAGATCTGTTCCTAATAGCCTGATTAAATCATGGTCAACCAATTTCTCTGCAAAATTTTTTACTTCATTCCCATAATATCCAGAGAAGGACAATAGGTTAGACTGTAGTATACAGCCAGCATCTTTTACCTTGACCAATTCATTAAAATGTTGCGCATAATATAAATAACGTTCTGGGTGCGCAAAAACGGGCTGGTATCCTTGTAATTGCATTTCAAAAATTACATCATGCAGTTGAATAGGCGGTTGAATAAAGGAGACCTCAATCAAAACCCAGTTGTTACGGACTGTTCTCAATTGAATTTTGTTTTTTAACAATTGTTCCAAATGTCCATCCACCAAATACTCTGCTGCTGCTACAACTGGGTATTGCATGTTGACTTCCTTCAATGCGTTTGTCAAAAGAATATGAGCCGCAGAAATACTTTGATCATCATTTTTCCAAATGTCTTCCATCACGTGTGGTGTAGCGGTGAAGGATTCAAAGCCCATCTCTACCATGCCTTTCATTAAGTTGATAGATGTTGTTACATCTGGTGAGCCATCGTCGATGCCTGGTAGCAAATGAGAATGGACATCTGCCTTCAACAAATGAAATGGAAAAGGCTCCTTGTATTTTTTTTGAAAAAAAGAATACATGTTTATTTATTTCTTGACTGGTACTCTTTGTAAACCAGTTCTAGTCCCTTTTCTAAGGATATGCTAAACGTCCAACCCAAGCCGGTCAACTTAGACACATCCATTAATTTCCGTGGTGTACCATCGGGTTTAGTAGAATCATAGACAATACTTCCCTCGTAGCCTACCACTTTTTGAATTAAGCCACCTAAGTCGCTTATTGATATATCTTCCCCAGTGCCAATATTTATCAAACCTGCATCACTGTAATTATTCATCAAGTATATACAGGCATCTGCTAAATCATCTGCATGTAGAAACTCTCGTTTGGGCGTTCCTGATCCCCAAATATTCACTTCGGAGGCATTGTTCAACTTGGCCTCATGAAATTTTCTGACCAGAGAGGGAAGCACATGCGCATTTTGTAAATCGTAATTATCATTTGGTCCGTACAAATTAGTAGGCATTACAGATATAAAATCACAACCATACTGACTTCTGTAAGCGTCACACATTTTTATCCCTGCAATTTTTGCAATGGCATAAGGTTCATTGGTTGGTTCCAATAAACCGGTTAGCAGGTATTCTTCTTTAAGCGGCTGTGGAGCCATTTTGGGATAAATACATGAAGAGCCCAAAAACATTAATTTTTTAACGCCAGTAGCATAGGCAGAGTGAATCACATTACTCTGAATCATGATGTTCTCGTAGATGAAATCTGCTCTGTAGGTATTGTTCGCCAAAATTCCACCCACTTTAGCTGCTGCGAGAAAAACATAATCTGGTCGTTCCGCTTCAAAAAATTCATTCACCCTTTCTTGGATTCGAAGATCGAGTTCTGCTGAACTCATTGTAATGATTTTCTCATATCCCAAGGCAGTCAGTCTTCTTTGAATAGCCGAACCTACCATCCCCCTGTGACCAGCTATATATATTTTAGCTTCTTTATTCATGGGTATCTGTCACTTGAAAACCTGAATCCTTCAATAACTTTTCTCTACGAAAAAGTTGAACATCGCTGGTTACCATGTCATTTACCAACATCGGTAAATCGTATTTGGGCTGCCACCCCAGCTTGGTATTGGCTTTTGTTGGATCACCAATCAGTAAATCCACTTCAGTGGGTCTGTAATATTTTGGATCGACTGCAATCACTTCTTTTCCAATTTCTACTTGAAAATCTGGATGGTTGGCTGCAACAACATAACCTCTTTCGCTTGCACCTTCCCCTTTAAACTCAAGCTCTACACCTATTTCACCAAAAGCCATTTTCACAAACTCTCTTACAGGCGTTGTTATACCAGTGGCAATTACGTAATCTTCAGGCTCGGGTTGTTGTAAAATCAACCACATGGCTTCTACATAATCCTTCGCATGACCCCAATCTCTTTTTGCATCCAGATTACCTAGGTAGATGATGTCTTGCATTCCCAAAGCAATTTTTGCAACACCACGGGTAATTTTTCGGGTTACAAAAGTTTCACCACGCAAGGGACTTTCATGGTTAAATAGAATACCGTTAACGGCATACATATTATACGCCTCTCTATAATTTACAGTAATCCAATATGCGTAAAGTTTTGCAACGGCATAGGGGGAACGTGGATAAAAGGGGGTTGTTTCTTTTTGTGGCACTTCTTGAACGAGTCCGTATAATTCAGAAGTTGAAGCCTGGTAGACCTTTGTCTTTTTTGTTAGTCCAAGTAAACGAACCGCTTCCAATATCCTCAGCGTTCCTATTCCGTCTGCATTTGCAGTATATTCAGGCGTGTCGAAACTCACCTTTACATGGCTCATGGCTGCAAGGTTGTAAATTTCATCGGGTTGAGTCTCTTGAATGATTCTAATAAGGTTGGTAGAATCCGTTAAATCGCCATAGTGAAGTGTAAGCTTAATTCCTTTTTCATGGGGGTCTTGGTAAAGGTGGTCAATACGAGAAGTATTAATAAGTGAAGATCTTCTCTTGATTCCATGTACAATGTATCCTTTTTCGAGTAACAATTCAGTGAGGTATGCCCCGTCTTGTCCGTTTACTCCTGTAATCAGTGCTACTTTACTCATAGGTTGATGTATTGTGTTAGCTTTCTAAGTGGTTTCAAAATTAATGTAAAAAGATGAGGCTGCAAATGATTGATGGTCCAGGCCCTTCTATCTTCTCTATTGATCTTGTATCTGTTAAAAATAGATGCATTGCTTTTACCACCACTTTTCATGATGACCAATGTTTCTGGTATATAGAAACTTGTAACCTGATGCTTAAACATAAACCTTAACATCAATTCGTAATCGGCTGCATACCTGAGTGAAGTATCAAAATACCCTAATTTTTGATAGCATTCCCGTTTAACAAAGAAGGTTGGGTGAGGCACCATCCAACCGTTGTAAAACTTAGTTCTGGAGAAGACGCCTGCTTTCCAGTTACGCGTAATTTTTGTGTAGTCTTTGTTTACATAAACAAGATCAGCATAGACGGAGTCTGTGTGATGTAATGTAAACATGTTGACCACCTTTTCAATCGCACTGGTACTTGTATAAAAATCATCGGCATTCAGTACAGCAACTACATCACCAGTGGCAAGTGCTAGTCCTTTGTTCATTGCAAAATAAAGTCCCTCGTCTTTTTCCGATATAAAATGCGCTACATGCTGATACCCTTTTATTACTTCTTGCGTACCGTCTATCGAATCCCCATCTATTATAATATGCTCTATATCCGGATAGGTTTGAGATGCCACGCTAGATAAAGTATCTCCAATGGTTTTAGCTGCATTAAAGGCGACAGTAATGATGGTTACTTTCATGAGAGAGAA
>CAMDFC010000065.1 GCA_945897185.1 Chitinophaga pinensis
CGTCCATTGCCCAATATTCCTTACTGCTGCCTCCCGTAGGAGTCGGGCCCGTGTCTCAGTGCCCGTGTGGCTGATCATGCTCTCACATCAGCTATTGATCGTAGACTTGGTGGGCCGTTACCCCGCCAACTATCTAATCAACCGCACGCCCATCCATTACCGCCGAAGCTTTGATATAAGACTGATGCCAATCTTATATAATATGGGGTATTAATCCAAGTTTCCCTGGGCTATTCCCCTGTAATGGGTAAGTTGCGTACGTGTTACGCACCCGTTTGCCGGTCGCCACCCATGTATTGCTACACTGTGCTGCCCCACGACTTGCATGTATTAAGCCTGCCGCTAGCGTTCATCCTGAGCCAGGATCAAACTCTCCATTGTAAAAAATGTAGAAATTGATTGCTCAATTTAAAATATAAAATTTGCGTCTTACCTTACCTCTGATTGGTTATTCACCAATCATTTGAGTGTTACTGCTTTCCAAACTTTCAAAGATCTTTCAGCGTTTTGCGCTGCCCATTTTTTAATTGGGAGTGCAAAGTTAGCCGTTTAAATTTATTTGACAAAATAATTTTCCTAAAACAAGGCGGAAAATTACAGTTAAATCGGTTTAAAGAACGCCGCTTTTTGTGTGGCGGGTTGCAAATATAGGACGCATTTTTGAACTCATCAAATTAAATTGATCCTTTTTTGTATAATTTAATGAAATCCAGGCTTAAAGAGGCTTTTAGATTGAAAAAAAATTATAATAAAAACCGTGAAGTGCTTTCTGAAAACAATACCTGATCTAAAAATAAGCCATGTGCGGGTGCGGAAAAATCAGCCATCTCATTGTTCATTGCCGTTTTAATGTTATTGAATTCTTTTGGCGTAATTTTTCCTCTTCCTACTTTTACCATTGTTCCTACCAATGCGCGCACCATTCCGCGTAAAAAGCGATTTCCTTGAATGGTAAATTCCCAACCATCCGCTAAGCGCTTCCAACTGCAAGTATCAATAGTACATAAATGGGTGTAGACCTGTGTCCGTTTCTTTGCAAAACTGGTAAAATCGTGTTCTCCTAATAAAGAGGCTGCTGCCTCGTTTAAATCAACCTCACACATCGGATAGGGATAAAACCATGCTCGGTCATTTTTGAAAGGATCTTTTTTGTCATACATGCTGTAACTATAACGCCTTCCAATAGCATCAAACCTTGAATGACTTCCTTCTGGCACCTGATAGATCCCATTTAACACTATATCAGGTGGAAGTATTGCATTTACATGGTACAAAAATTCCTCTGCTAGCGTTCCATCATAATCAAAGTGGAAATAATTCATCTTGGCGTGTACCCCTGCATCTGTTCTAGAAGACCCTGTAAGGGCAAGCGAAGTTCTTAAATAGAGTGAGGCCGCTCTCTCTACTTCACCTTGTATTGTTTGTGCATTTTGTTGAATCTGAAAACCAGCATACCTGGTTCCTTTGTATCCCAATGCTAAAAAATAAGTAGGCATGCTAACAAATTGATTTAATGCTACTGTTTCTTAAGCAGTTCGCGGAAGTCTTTGATACTTTCTGGCTGCAAAAAAGTTTGCTCCAATTCCCCAAACAGCGCAGGGTCAGAAACCAGGTTTTTTATTTTTGCAAACAGTTCTATTCTTTTTTGTTCATCGACAAATACCGATCCCAATTCTCCAGCTTGCTTAGAAGTGAAGCATTTTTGACCAAATGCGCTCACTATTATCTTCAGTTGTTGCTGGTCGGAACTAGCCCGCCCCATTTTTCGTTGCAACACGCTGAGGTCTCTGGGCATAGCAACAGGATTTGTGCAGCCAACAACAACATTTGTTGAAAATTTGATGTCAGTCTCCATTTGTTTTAGTGGCTCTTTAATTGTTGAATCTTTCTCAACCATAGAATTCCTAATCTCGCTAAATGATAGGGGCTTAATCGTCTCTTTATTCTGCTTTTCAATTTCTACAAAAATGGTATCCAACTTTCCCTTTAACCCTTTTTCTACGTATATGATTCGCTTTACGTTGTCGTTGTCTGATTGTATAAACGCCACAATTGGTGTTCGTGTTGGCGACTGTGAAATTAATGGCTTTACTGCGACAGGTTTAAGAGGACTTGGTGTTGAATTTGTTTTTACTTGCGTGAGCGTTGATTTTTCTTGAGCCACTAAAGACCATGATTTATCTAATAAATTTTTGTCTCCGGTTGTTTCAGACAATAATTGCGCAAAGCTAGAAGATGAAATGGCTTGGGCAGAAGTGGCTGCAGTGGCTTGATCTATTGTTTTTCCAAGAACTAAGTTCTGTGTGATATGATCTAACAAAACCCAATTGCCTTTTTCTGCACGCTTAAGATGAAACCCCTTGTCTTTCTCTAATCCACTAATTTTAAATGCAAATTCTGGATATGCCCTGTTTGGAAAACCAATGATTACGTCTACCACATTTTCTGTAATCTTTGAAAGTATGATAAAGCCAGAGGCATTGGAAGAATATGTTTCTCCATTTCGTTTTAAGTAAAATGGCTGCTGACCTTCCGCTTCAATAAATAAATAATGCTGGGCCAATGTAGAATTTACATACCCTGCAAAAAGCAAAAACACAAACATTATTGTCAACCTTTTACTCAAACCCATAAAGCGAATTTACCAAAAGAATCTTCAAAAGGAAGATGTTTTTGCCATTCATAATGTTTAAAAAAAGAAAGAGGTACCCGCTTTAATTCAAGAACAAATCAACCCCTACATCAATGGGATGTTTTTACCAAGCATTTTAACTAAACTAAAAGCTGTAGGCAATTCAGAAATGGTTACTTACCTCGAAACTAAAATGAAGTAAAACCAAAACCATCTTCTTTTAAACACTACGGGCGGCAGATTCTCTGCCGCCCGTAGTGGTATTTATTCAGTCTTATTGTTATTGCGCCAATTGATATGCCACTACACTGTTTTTCCAAAAAGTAGGTACATAAACAATTTTCTTTTCCCTGTCGTACCCAATATCCGCTGCATTTATTTGTGTACTTCTGGTATCTAACAAAAGCTTTTTTTCTCCTTTCAAATTAATGTGCCAAAGTGTACCCGACCAACAAGAAACCAAAAAGTTTTCTTCATCAATTTGTTCAATTCCATCTGTACCGTCTTCCAAGCCATCAACAATTAAAATCTTTTGTTTGTCTTTACCTAATTTGTAAAACCCACCAGCATCTAAATAATAAAGGGTGCGATCAACAAATAAAACGCCATTCGGACCTTTCAAGCTATCTAAGTAAATTGTCACATTTAATTTTGCTCCATCAATTTTGTGAATTTTCTTCGTCTTTGAATCTGACACATACATATTACCCCTCTTATCTGAGGTGATGTCGTTCAAAGCTTGAGCACCTTCAACATAAATTTTCTTCAGAATCTGTGCCCTTAGCGGCTCAATAATTACAACTGAATCTACATCAGCCACAATTAAAAAATCTTGAAACATTGTCATTCCTTTTGGCGCATGTAAGCCTGTAACCCAATAGGGACTTAATATTTTCCCTGAAGCAGTGATGATGGATATGGAGCCACGTCCATCTTTTTCCCAGGGCCCTTTGCCCTCAATATTTGCAACGTAAATACGCTGTGTTTTGGGATCGTGAAAAACAGATTCGGGCACACGCAGTGTTGAATCTGTAGACCATAATTGAGTTAGGCTTTGTGCACTGGAGCCAATGATTAGCGAAAAGAAAAAAGCTGTTAAAATGATCTTTTTCATTTATTATAAATTAAAAATTAACGTTCAACATCAAAAGCAGAAATATCCATGGAAAGCTTTTCTCCACTGATAATTTCTTCTACCAATTTACCAGATCCGGCAGCCAGTGAGATCCCCAACATGGCATGGCCACCCGCAATTACAAGATTATCATAGTTGGAATGTCTGCCCAAATAAGGAAGACCATCCGGACTCAATGGACGAAGACCATACCAGATTTTATCCTCCGATGGAAACTCGACAGGTAAATCTGGGAAATAACTTTTTGCTGCTTTGTATATTGAAACGACTCGCTTGATCAACATTTTAGAACCAATGCCACTAATCTCCATGGTGCCCCCCATCCGCAAATCTCCACCCATAGGTGTCATGGCAACCCTGTGATCAACCAATATTGATGGATAATGGAGATTTTTGCTGATGTTTTCGAATGTCATGCTATATCCTTTACCGGCTTGTAACAAAAGATGAATTCCCAGGTGTTTGAGATGAGACGAAATCCAAGATCCAGTGGCTAATACAACTTCATCCCCCACAAAATCTCCTTTTTCGGTAAGCACCTTTGTAACCTTTCTCCCCTGTTTTTCAAATCCTGTTATACTGGTATTTAAGTGAAACTCCACTCCATTGGCAAGTAAATGCTCATGTATTGTTTTCATCAAATCACCTGGATGCAAATGTGCATCTATTGGGTACAATACACCCCCCTTTACATCCACCTGCACCTCTGGTTCCATTTCCTGCACTTCGTTTGCAGACAATACACGTGTTTCAATATTAAATGCAGCAGCTTCCTGTGCCAATTCAATTTCGTGTTTCTCTGTAGTAACACTTTTGTATAACATCAAACAGCCCACTTCCTTCATCTGAAAATGGTTTCCCAAATCATCTCTCATTTCTGCAGTTAGTCTCCTGCTCAATTGAAGTATGTTGTTTAAATGTGGCACATTTTTCTCCATGGTTGACTTACCAGATCTTTTCCAAAAGGTCAATCCCCATTTGATCAGATCCATATCTAATCTTGGCTTGATATAAAATGGTGAACTTGAACTCATCATCCATTGCAACCCTTTGGCCACAATGCCTGGCGAAGCAAGTGGAATAAAGTGACTTGGTGAAACATAGCCCGCATTACCAAAAGAAGTCCCCTTTTTCAAATCACCTTGGTCAATCACAACAACATCATGACCTGCCTTTTTCAAATAATAGGCAGAACACAATCCAATAATACCAGCTCCTACAACAATGACTCTACCCATTTCCTTATTTTATTTCTTTCGTGATAGCACCTTAAAGATCCAAAAAAATCATCTTGTTTACAAAGTTATTGTCAACGGCTTATTTAAACTGGTCATCCATCTTCGCCCTTTGTAAATCACATCGACAGTTCTATTGTTGCTAGGGACAATTGTCGCCGTCCTCAAGTTCCCATCTTCCCATGCTAAACCCACTGTAAAACCACCCCTTGCTTTTATTCCTTTTATTGAACCTGACTTCCAACTTGCTGGCAAGGCAGGTAGCAATACTATCTCTCCATCGTGGCTCTGCATCAGCATCTCGATAATACCGGATGTAGCACCAAAATTTCCATCAATCTGAAAAGGAGGATGCGCATCAAGGAGATTGGGATAGGTTCCTCCACCACCCATTTTTACTTCATTTTTATCAGCAGGATAATAGGTCATGATCGTTTTTAATGCATCGTAGGCCCGCTCTGAATTTTGTAGGCGTGCCCAAAGATTGATCTTCCAGGCAATGGACCACCCTGTTCCATTATTTGTCCTTAACTCCAAAGATCGTTTAACTGCATTGGCCAACTCGGGAGTTTTCTTCATCGTGATGGATGTGCCTGGGTAAAGTCCATATAAATGTGAAATATGCCTGTGTTTGGGATCTTCATCCTCCCAATCGTAGTACCATTCTTGAAGATTCCCTTTTTGGCCGATTTGATATGGATACAGATCAGCATTCATTTTCTTTAGCTGCGATGAAAAATATAGATCATTTTTTAATACTGCCTCTGCGTCTACCACATTCGAAAACAATTCTCGAATCATTGCAAGATCTGCAGTACCTCCATACAATACTGCGCCTTTAAATCCCTTGTTATTGATGAAAACATTTTCAGGTGATGTTGACGGAGCCGTCACCCATTTACCATTGGCATCTTTCACCAAAAACTGCTGACAAAAAACAGCGGCTTGTTTTAAAATTGGATAGGCAGTGTTTTTTAAAAAAACAGTATCGTTTGTAAATAAAAAGTGTTCCCACAAGTGGGTAGCCAGCCAGGCACCACCCATTGTCCAGTTTGCCCAAACAGGATCACCCTTCCCAAAATCTCCAACGGGGTTGGACATTGCCCAGATGTCCGAGTTATGGTGTGCCACCCAGCCATCAGCACCATAAAAGGTTTTGGCAGTCACTGCCCCCGTTTTACTCAGGTTTTTGATGAAGCCAAACAAGGGTGTATGAAACTCAGAAAGATTGGCCGTTTCAGCTGCCCAATAATTCATTTCTGAATTGATGTTGATGGTATAGTTGCTGCTCCATGGTGGTCTCACTTGCTCGTTCCAAATACCCTGAAGGTTCATTGGGACCTCTGGTGTACGTGAAGCACTGATCATCAAGTAACGTCCAAATTGAAAATACAAGGAAGCCAAATCGTTATCTGCTGCGCCTTTTGCAAACTGCCTAAGTCTTTCATCGGTAGTAATGGTCCTTCTATCTCTGTTTTCCAAATTCAATTGAACACGGTTATAGAAAGATGAAAAATCTTGCACGTGCTTCATTTTAATCTCTTCATATTTCTTATTTGTCAATTTTTTCAGGTGCTGATAAGAAATCCCTAATTCATCTTTTCCTTGCAAGGCAGGATTTTTATCGAACCCATTAAAACTGGTAGCCAGAGAGACAAACAAGATGATTTCCGTGGCTCCATCAACAATAAGCTTGTCACCAACCGTTTTAATTTTTCCATCTGTTTTATATACACCGGCATCTGCCACAAAACGCATGGATTTGGTAGAATCGTATTGAACCGCATCTAAAATATTCCCGCGATAATTAGGTTCCGCCAACGAAGGGGTCATTCCTTTCATTTGCACCTTGTTCTTGAACAACAAAATTGCACCAAGCTCTGCTTCCACTTTATGGTTAAGTAGACTATTGAACGACAGAGAAATATTCATTTTGTTTTTGCCAGAAGACCTAAACTTCATCATGAGTACTTGATCTGGGTGAGACACAAATGTTTCCCTTGTATAATAGGTGGCATCCGCATCAAAGCTCACTTGGTGTATGCCCGCATTGAGGTCTAATCTTCTTTTGTAATTGCTAGCCTCTTTTATTCCAAAATCAATAATTAAGTTACCCAAAGGTGAATAAGAAGATGAGAATTTCCCTTGAATAAACCTGGTAAGACTATCCGCTTTTTTATACTCTTCAGCAAACAAGGCCTCCCGAATTAATGGCAAATAGTTTTTTGCAGCTGGATTCATGTTAGGATCAACAGGATACCCAGTCCATAACGTTGCTTCATTCAAGGAGATTCTCTCTTTTTCAACTCCTCCGTACACCATAGCACCTATTCTGCCATTACCCAAGGGCAATGCATCTTCAAAAACAGTTGCGGGTTTGTTGTACCATAAAAAATCAGTTGCTTCTTTTTGCGCATATCCAATTTGAAAAAAAAACAGACAAGCAAAGGCAAGTAATCGTTTCATAACTATTTTTTAAATCACCTGAAATCCATACGCATAGGGATCATCGTTGGGATCAATGGAAATAATATTGTGTCCGTATACTTTTGCCCAACCTTCGATTGATGGACGCATGGCAGGTTTTCCAGCTACTGAAGTTTCTTCTTCAATTCTTCCAATAAATTTACTACCAATGATACTTTCGTGAATAAACTCATCACCCTTTTTCAATTTTCCCTTGGTATACCATTGAGCCATCCTTGCGCTGGTTCCTGTTCCACAAGGAGAACGATCAATTGCTTTATCTCCATAGAAAACAGCATTTCTTGCTGTAGATGCTGGATCGATTACTTCACCGCACCAAAGGATGTGTGAACAGGAATGAATGGTAGGATTTTCGGGATGAACGAAAGTATATTTTGCATTGATGTTCTTTCTCAGTTGTCTTGCCATGCTGATCAGCTGGTCTGCAGTAAAAAATTGAAGTCCCTTGAAATTTTCTTGAACATCCACAATTGCATAAAAATTTCCACCGTAGGCTACATCCACTTTGATGTTGCCGAGAATAGGACATTCCACTTGTAAATCTTGTTGATCCAAATACCCTGGAACATTGGTGAGTTTTACCGAAGTCACTTTGGTACCTACCATTGTATATTCAATCTCAACCAGTCCGGCTGGTGCTTCCATTTTTATTTTACCAGCTTGTTTGGGTTTAACCAAGCCCGTTTCGATTGCAGCAGTGATAGTGCCAATGGTTCCATGTCCGCACATGGGCAGGCATCCACTGGTTTCAATAAATAGCACAGCAAAATCATTTTGAGCATCGTGAGGTGGATACAAGATACTTCCGCTCATCATGTCGTGGCCCCTTGGTTCAAACATCAAGCCTTTTCGGATCCAGTCGTATTCTTGAAGAAAATGTTGCCTTTTCTCACTCATATTACTCCCTTTCAACGCAGGACCACCTGATACAACCAAGCGGACAGGATTGCCGCAAGTATGCGCATCTACGCATTCAAATATATGTCCTGAGCAATGGTGATTAATCTGAGAAATAGGGAGTGAAAGAGGATTTGTTGACATGATTGCACAAATTAAATAAAATGAACGAAATTGCTGGAACAAAAGAAAGAGAAATGGAAACTTATGGAAAGATTTTGTTGATTGCCATGCCTGTTTTTTTACTGTTGGTTTTATTAGAGAAGTGGTATGGTTGGAAAACAGGAAAAGACACGGTAAGGGTGATGGATATGATTTCCTCACTGTCTTCGGGCGTAACCAATGTTACAAAAGATGTTTTGGGATTAAGTGTTGCCATCATCAGCTATGAGTGGATGTATACCCATTTGGCAGTAACGCATATAAAAGAAGGCGTTCTTGTTTATATTATGGCATTCGTTGCACTGGATTTCTCTGGCTACTGTATTCATCGTATTCAACACAGTACTAATATTTTTTGGAATGCGCACATCATTCACCACAGTAGTGAGGAGTATAATTTAGCATGTGCTTTACGTCAAAGCATTTCTGTATTTTTTAGAATTTTTACTTTCTTTTTAATACCTGCAGCTTTATTGGGAGTGCCTGGAAACGTGATCGCTATTGTTGCACCATTGCATCTTTTTATTCAATTCTGGTACCATACACAATTGATTGATAAAATGGGATTTTTAGAAAAAATAATTGTTACCCCGTCACACCACAGGGTTCACCATGCCATTAATCCAGAGTATATCGACAAAAATTATTCTCAAGTATTTATCATTTGGGACAAACTCTTTGGTACATTTCAAGAAGAGCAAAAACACATTCCCCCGGTTTATGGAATTACAAGGCCTGTTGCTACTTGGAATCCAGTAAAAATAAATTTCCAGCATCTTTTTTTATTAATCAATGATGCCTGGAGAACAAAAAACTGGTCGGATAAATTTAAAATTTGGTTTATGCATACAGGATGGAGACCTGCTGATATGGAAGAAAAATATCCAGTTCATAAAATAGAAGATATATATGATTTTGAAAAATACAATCCTAATACAGGTAAAGGTTTGCAAACCTGGTCGGTTGTACAACTCCTTTTCTTACTCTTTTTCATTTCCTATCTTTTTGGAAACTTAGCATCAATAGGGAGTCCGGGTATATTCTTGTATGGCTTGTTCATTTTTGTCTACATCTATGCCATGACAGAATTGATGGATGCAAGTAAATATGCTTATGTGTGGGAAGGCATCAAATGTGGGATTGGCATTTACTTATTGACAAGCACCAAGGGATGGTTTGGTGCCGAGCAATTTTTTTCATTCATACCCCAATTCATATTTGTTTACTTACTGGCCTCAATGTATTTGTCGATTAGCTTTTCCATCAAGCGCAATGTGAGTGTTCCTTCCGACAGCAGGGTGTCATGAAATTTTCTTACATCAAACTTATCACCTAGCGATGATTCAGCACGTTTGCGTAATTCTTTTATTTTAAGTTCGCCAATTTTATAGGCCAATGCTTGTCCTGGCCAAGCAATGTACCTGTTGATTTCTGTATTGACTTCATGCATAGACAAGGCTGTATTTTCGGCAAGGTAATCTACTGATTGTTGACGTGACCAACCTTTTGCATGAACACCAACATCTATTACCAAACGACAAGCCCTCCACATGTCATAGGTAAGCTGTCCAAATCTGCTATAAGGATCTTTATACAATCCAAGTTCATAACCCAAGGATTCAGCATACAAACCCCACCCTTCACCAAAAGCATTCACATAAAGATTCCTTCTAAAGGCTGGCAGGTTTTCCAACTCTTGTGTTAATGCCATTTGAAGGTGATGACCTGGCACCGCTTCATGAAGGGTTAGTGCTTCAAGTGTATATAAAGTTCGTGAAGGAAGATTATAAAGATTCACCCAATAATTACCAGCGCGCGTACTTTTTATTGGCGCCCCAGAATATCTGCCAGCAGTATAGGTAGGCGCAATCACTTCTGGCACTGGTTCTACTCCATAAGGTTGTCGCGGTAACCTACCAAACAACATTGGCAACTTTCCATCTATTTTCTTTGCAATGAAAGAAGCTTCTTTTAATAAATCTTCGCCGGTTTTAGGATAGAACTTTGGATCAGTCCTAAGCATCTCAATAAACGACTTCATATCGCCTTTAAATCCCACATCCTCTTTCACTTCATACATGGCGGCTTTGATGCGTGCGACTTCCTTCAACCCAATATTAAAAACTGAATCATAATTCAGGTCGGTAGTAGTAAAATGCGAGACCCTATCTTGGTAAAATTGAAGTCCATTTGGGAAATACAAAACGCCCGGTTTGATTGGCGCATTGGGTAAGTATTCTTTTTCAAAAAACTGTTTTACAGATTTGTATCCTGAGACAGCTTTATACATAACTACGTCCTTGGCCCTTGTTGTAATACCCTGCCACTCCGCATCTGAAATAGTGGCTGGCTTTTTTGCGAAGGGTTTCCAGAAGACTGATTGTTCTGGCTGACCAACAATATGAATCTCGTATGTATTATTGAAATTTTTTACAACATCATAAGGTTGTGCTATTCCAATTTTCAACCCTTCACGCATCAATGCAAAATGCTCTTCCATATACCTAGGAATATCATTCAGCCTTACTAGATAAGCGTCTGCATCTCTTGTGCTCCTAATAACTGTATTTGACATACCAGTAATATTGGTATGAAAACCCCCTTCAGAAAGTATTGGATTCAAATAGGCTTTGAATTTGTAATCAGAGATATCATCTTCAAAACTGTATAAAAGTAATTCCGCATTGATTTCATCTTCAAAGGATAATTCGGACTTTCCTATTCCCCTTATCTCTTTATCGAGAACAATGAAAAAATCATATCGCCTCTTTGCTTCTGCTTCACCATGCAGTCCCAATTGAAACCCACTCATAGAATCAATTCTTCTTTCCTCAGTATTGAAATCAGCAATTTTTTTCAACGCTTGTTTCAAAAGAGGATGTGAAGGTTCCGGAGCTTGTTGTGCTGATGAAAATTGAAATGCACAAAGCAAGAAGACGATAAATATATTTTTCATCATTCAACTATTCTGTTGATCAATAAAGGGTTTTCAGA
>CAMDFC010000066.1 GCA_945897185.1 Chitinophaga pinensis
GCCTACATGGGAACAGTCCCTCCTGCACTAGAAACAAAAAGAAAAAACAATCCGCGCTTGGCAGTACCAGAGGGAAGTGTTGCCATAGCTGGTTTACAAACTGGTATTTATCCAGCCACTATTCCAGGTGGATGGAATATACTTGGCAAGACACCAGTGAAGATGTTTGATAAAACTAAAGCGCCTTGTAGTTTTTTACACGCTGGTGATATTGTTCAATTCAAATCCATCACCAAAAAAGAATTTGAAGATTACCAATGAGCATCACTATTATAAAACCAGGTGTCAGTTGCAGCATTCAGGATTTAGGTCGCTGGGGCTACCAACAATTTGGTGTGCCGATAGGAGGTGCAATGGATAGAGATGCAGCTAAAACAGCAAATCGATTATGTGAAAATGATGATTCGGACGCAGTATTAGAATGTGCTTTACATGGATTAGAAATAAAATTTAACGAGACCGTTTGTTTCGCGGTGACTGGCGGCGGTGCAAGAGCGACAACCAATGGTATTGATGTTTCGTATAACAGATTAATCAAAGTAATTGCAGGTTCAACATTTAAACTTCATCCAGATGCATTTGGTTGCAGGACTTACATCGCTTTTGCAGGTGGATTAACTATCAAGAAAGAATTGGGTAGCGCTTCAACTTATGTTGCATCAGTACTTGGAGGCATACATGGCAGAAATATCATCGCTAGTGATGAATTAAAATTATACGAGGATACAAAAGAACCAAGTTCAGCAAAAGATATTGTGATAGATGAAAATGGTTTTGGGATAAGTAAATGGAAGGCGCAAGTAAACCCATTTCCGCATTTGCAAGATGTTGTTGAGATTAACTGTGAAAAGGGACCAGAATGGGAGTTGTTTGATGAAGCATCACAAGCCATATTCACCAATCAGATTTTTACAATTGCTCCACAATCGAATCGCATGGGTTATCGATTGGATGGTGTTTCATTATTACTCAAAGAAAAAACAGAACTGATATCGACGGCAGTCACGCGAGGCATTATACAAGTAACCAACGAAGGCCATCCCATCATCTTAATGGCCGATGCACAAACCATTGGTGGTTATCCGCGAATAGCGAGAGTTTGTTCAAAAGATATTTCACTACTAGCGCAGTGCAGGCCGGGGGTGAAGTTGAGGTTTATTTTGCTGCCGACTTAATTTTACTCTCTATGTAACGCACCCTTTCCTTCGAATCAGGATGTGTACTCATCCATTGAAGAACTTCAGGCGTCTGCGATTCTTTATCCAACTTTTTAAGAAAAGAGGCCAAATAGGCTGGATCCATTTTTGCCTTAAGCATATAATCAACAGCTTTCAAATCTGCCTCTTTTTCCAATGATCGATCATAGGCAGTAGAGGTGATTGTTGAAAGTGCATTTCTAACCACCTCACCACCAATATCTCCTAATGTGAGATTAAGAATAACAGATAGTCCAATTTCTTTGCCTAATTTTTTTACAACATGCCCAGATTCGATATGTACTATTTCATGGGCAATGACGCCTGCAATTTCTTCTTGATGATCTGCAAAGTCAATCAATCCTGTATGGACAACCAAATGTCTTCCTGGCATAGCAAATGCATTGATCTCCTTATTATTAACTACATGAACATTTATCGTTGACGATTTGATTCCATTTAATGAACAAAGCTGATTGACCATCTGCAGTATGGGCAAGACAACTTTCTTATCTTTTACTTCTTCCATTTCGGCACTGTATGACTCCCAGAAAACATCACCGAGTTGCTCATCTATATTCTCTGTAATTTTTTTAACGCCAAACAATCCATTCCAATTGATTTTGGAGTAGACATAATAACATCCACCAAAAGCAATGACTGTAAATAATAAAAGAATAACCAGTTTCTTCATTAACTAGATGATTTTATCTAACTAGATTCCCTTTTGAATATTCCAGATCCAATTCAGCAACACCAAGACAATAACAACAATAGAGAATTTTTTGTTGCTGAAAAAATTAATGAATTGAAGATAATAAGTCCACAAAGTTTTTTTGCCATTCCAATAATCATACAATATCCAAAAGGGGAAGACAACCATCCCTATGAAAGCGACTATGCCAAATGGATTCAGAAAAAATGCAGTTGATAAATCTCCTTGCAATAAATGCAATATAGAACGGGTTGTGCCACAAGAAGGGCAGGGTAGACCGACAGTATTCTTTAGTAAGCAAATTTCTAAGCTAGGATTCGATTGCTGAAAGTAAAATAGATTCCAGGCCATCCAACCAAGCCCAGCTAGAAGAAATGAGGTGATGCAATAATAAAACTTTCTTAATTCAGTCATCATCCAACGATCTGCTGAAACATTTCAAAGTTTTTTTCTTTGGTTCTACCCATAATCAAAAACCAATCTACGAGCGCCCAAATTCCTAAACCACCGCAAGTCAACAATTTGGCTATACCAAGACCAGTATCACCAATTAAAAAACGATCAATACCCAAGGCTCCTACCAAGATAGAAACAATGATACTGGTTGTTGGGTCTTTGAATTCTAAGGTCTGTATATATATCCATTTTGATTCATCAGCTGTCAACAACCGCTCTCGGATATACATCAAGTGATTGCTTTGAAAAAACTTAGCATTGCTCATAATAAACATGTCGACTTTACTGGTATCCATTTTACGTAATTTTTTAGCTTAAATTTCTCCCTGTTCCCTGCCTACCGGTTTACCTAACGTAGGTATGGCAGGCAAGCCTATTCCCTGTTCCCCTGCCTACCGGTTTACCTACCGTAGGTATGGCAGGCAGGCTATTCCCTGTTCCCTAACTCCCCTCCTAAATTAGGAGGGGCTCCGAGTCCCGCAAATGCGGGACGAGCTTGTCTGCCGCAGGCAGAAGAGGGGTGGTATATTAAACCCTACTCAACTTAATAGGCGTTGTCTTATTCGCATTCCACTGACAAACATAAATGCTCTGGTCTTCATCTACACAAACATCATGTCCATGCATAAACACTTTAGATTCATGTTGCAGCGTTGGTTGTAAAACTCCGTTCTGGTAAACTGGCGCAGTGCCACCCGGACTAGAAACGACTTTATTGTTCTTATCAAGAATTGTTACAAATCCTGTGTTTGCATTTCGCTTAGCTTCTTTATCGTTCGACCAACAAACACCTGCATAAAGATGATCTCCATGAATTACTGGTCTGCATACATACATACCCGGTGTATCAATTCTTCCCTTGTAAACACCATCCATTGTGTATATCTTAAAACAACATTCATCCCTGGATGTACAAATCAATTGCGGATTGTTCTTGTCCCTTGTATCTACCACAACACCGTGTGCATTGTATAAATTATGTTCTTTGTTGGCATTGTTCCTTCCACCAAATTTTTTAATAAACCTTCCTTTGTGGTCGTAATGCAAAATATAATCAGAACCATAGCCGTCTGCTACATAGATATCTCCATTGGGGGCCACAGCTGTCTCGGTCGGTTGAAACTTTTCATCATCTTTATATGCACCAATGGTTTGGGGCTGACCTAACGTAAATAGTATCTTTCCATTTAAATTGGTTTTGATGATTTGTCCCGCTTGTGCTTGAAATCCCCCCGACCTATCATTGTAAAATCCACAATCGACAATCAACAAAAAATCTTCTCCATTCTCTTTGCTGATTGTAAGACCATGACCTCCTGGATAGGCGGTACCCCAGGAATCCAACAACTTACCAGACTTATCAAATACCAAGATGTTGTTGTGTATATCATCTCCCAACATAATCATTCGACCCTTGCTATCCTGAACCATTTCATGGCAATTAATAACAGGATGATTGGCGGGATTGATCTTTGCCCATCCATGATCTACTTTGTAAGTAAAACCATTTTGCCCTATGATTAACTCATCAGGTTGTACATATTTTTTACCAATAGAAAATGCAAAACTTTTGCTGGCAAGTAAACCTGCAGAAGCCACTGCAGTCGATCTGATAAATGTTCTTCTGGATTTCATAAAATGAATATACTGAATTTAAGTAACTTGTTCACATGAAGCAATGGCTGGATTTAAATTGTGATTTGGGCGAAGGCTGTACTACTGATGAGGCTATCATGCCATTCATCAGTTCGGCCAATATTGCCTGCGGATACCATGCAGGGAATGAAGAAATCATCAAACAAACCGTATTCCTTGCAAAAAAATTCAATGTAGCAATTGGCGCCCATCCTTCCTACCCAGATAAAGTAAATTTCGGGAGGAAAGAAATGGATCTACCGCTCCAGGAAATCAAAGACCTGGTAATTGAACAAATCCAAATTGTAAAAAAAATAGCAGAAGAAGCAGGGCTCTCTCTTCATCATGTAAAACCACATGGCGCGCTTTACAATCAAGCAGCAAAAAATATTAATATAGCAACCATCATCGCTGAGGCTGTTAAGGAGGTAGATGCATCTTTGATTTTATTCGGACTCGCCAATAGCGAATCAGGGAAAGCAGCAGAAAAAATAGGTCTCAACTTTTATAACGAAGTATTTGCAGATAGAACTTATACTGAGCAAGGACAGCTTACACCCAGGAATGAACCCAATGCAATGATTACAACTGATGAAGATGCTATTCGACAAGTAATGCAAATGCTACAAGAAGAAACAGTCACTTCAACAAATGGAAAAACAATCCCAATTCAAGCTGATACCATTTGCATTCATGGTGATGGTGAACATGCTCTAAGTTTTGCAGAACAGATCAACACACTGATTAAAAAATCAAATATCAAAATCAGTTCAAGAGCATGATAAAGAAAAAAACCAAATGGTTATCCAACTCTCCAATCATAGCTGCGGCATTTCTAATGGCAACATCAGCAATTGGTCCGGGTTTCTTAACCCAAACAGCTGTATTTACCAATACACTATTGGCAAGCTTTGGTTTTATCATCTTGATTTCTATTTTACTTGACATTGGCGCGCAACTCAATATCTGGAAAATTCTAGGTGCTTCTGGATTGCGCGCACAGGAACTCGCGAATAAGATAATTCCAGGTACTGGGTATTTGTTAACGACCTTAATTGTGGTAGGGGGACTAGCATTCAATACTGGAAACTTAGCAGGTGCAGGTTTAGGTTTAAATGTTTTAACAGGGTGGTCTACTGAAACCGGGGCAATCATCAGTGCGGCAATTGCAATATTTATTTTCGTTAATAAAGATTCATTAAAGTGGATGGACCTCTTTGCAAAAGTGTTGGGTATGGTCATGATTGCACTGACTTTATATGTAGTCTTTGTTTCTAATCCTCCAATTGGAGAAGCTATACATCGAACTTTTGTCCCACTAAAAATTGATACATTGGCCATTATTACTTTGGTTGGCGGAACGGTAGGAGGATATATAAGTTTTTCTGGAGCACATAGATTGTTGGATGCAGGGTTAACCGGAACAGAAAATACCAAAGAAGTTGGTCGGTCAGCTGTTTCAGCAATATTGATTGCTTCTACCATGCGCATACTTTTATTTCTTGCAGCATTGGGGGTAGTATCGAAGGGTTTAACTCTAAATAGTGCTAATCCTGCTGCTTCAATTTTTGAATTAGCTGCTGGTGAAATTGGCTATAAGATTTTTGGCATAGTGATGTGGAGTGCCGCCATAACTTCTGTAGTTGGATCAGCCTATACTTCAATTTCTTTCTTTAGATCAATCAATAAGAATTATGAAAAACAAGAACGAGCGATGTTGATTGGTTTTGTATTGATTGCCTTAATGGTCTATTTACTGATAAGAAATCCCGTCAAAATTTTGGTTGTAGTTGGAGCACTTAATGGATTTATTCTTCCCATCGCCTTATCCCTTGTATTACTTGGTTCAATGAATAAGAAAATAATCGGAGATTACAAGCATCCTAAATGGCTGATAGGTTTTGGAATTATTGTAATTCTAGCAACACTGTATCTGAGCATTGTTACAATCGCCAAACTTTAACTGAATAGGTATTCCACATCCTCTCTGGTAAGGGTCTTCACAAATCCAGTATCATCTGCAACCAGATCACGTGCTAGACTTCGTTTCTTGTCTTGCAGTTGTAAAATTTTGTCTTCGATGGTGTCTTTACAAATCATCCTGTAGGCGAAAATATTTTTTGTCTGACCAATACGGTGTGTTCTGTCAATGGCCTGTTGCTCTACTGCAGGATTCCACCATGGATCTACAATATATACATAATCTGCAGCTGTTAAGTTCAAACCTACACCACCTGCTTTCAGTGAAATTAAAAATACCCTAACCTCATCATTATTCTGAAAAGACTGTATGGCTTTTTCCCTATCAGGTGCAGATGTACTTCCATCAAAATATTCAAACTTCACCCCAAGTTCAGTGAGTTTTTGTCTAATCAAACCCAACATGCCCAAAAACTGAGAGAACACCAATGCCTTGTGGTTACCTATATTTTCTGTAATCTCTCTTGTGAGCTCATCCAATTTTACAGAAACATTGGGCATGGTCTCTTTCTCGTTCATGATGGCCGGTGAATCACAAATTTGTCTCAATTTCATCAAGCCCTGTAAGATCGTAAGTTGTGATTTATCAATACCCTGTTCTTTAATCACCCCCAAGATTTTATCGCGGTAATCATTTCTGTAGGCATCATAAATATTACGCTGCTCTTCTTCCATTTCACAAAACAAAATTGTTTCTGTTTTTGCAGGAAGATCTTTTGCCACCTGTTCTTTAGTCCTTCTTAATATAAATGGATAGAGTAATTTTTTCAAATGATCCTTGTGTTCTCTTTCCCCAAATTTATCAATTGGTGTAGCAAACTCATTTCTAAAATATTCAACACTTCCCAACATACCCGGATTCAAAAAATTCATCTGGGCATAGATATCAAATGTATTGTTTTGCAAAGGGGTACCACTCATGCAAATTCTATTTTTTGCATTTAGCAAGCAAGCCGCCTTAGTCACTTTACTTTGTGGGTTTTTAATCGCCTGTGATTCATCAAGCACAACATAATCTAAAACAGTATCAGACATGAACTTGATATCACTCCTCAGTGTGCCATACGTAGTGATAATTATGTCATACTCTTCAAAGAGTTTTTTATCACGCTGACGTTCACCACCGTGGTGAATTTTGTAAGTGAGCTTTGGTGTAAATTTTTTGATCTCATTCTCCCAATTAAACATCAAGGTAGTTGGACAAACTACCAAGGCACACATACTTTTTGTTGTCTCTCTAAACAATTGTAAACAAGTCAGGGCTTGCACTGTTTTACCAAGACCCATATCGTCTGCTAAAATTCCTCCCCAACCCACTTCATTAAGGTAATTTAACCAATGGTAGCCTGCTACCTGATAGGGCCTTAAAATATTAGCTAAATCTTTTGGCGGATCCACTTCGTTTATTCTATTAAACGACCTGAGCCGCTCATACTTTTCTTCTAGCTTAATCATTACCTCCGTCTCATCTATGTTGTTGTACAACTCATCAATTACACTAAGGTGGTATTTAGAAAGTCGTAGTTGATTGTTCTTGCCTTCACCAACACGAAAGAGTAAGGAATATTTTTTTAGCCAGGTTTCTGGCAGAATACCTAATGTTCCATCATTAAGTTGAACAAATTGTTGCTTGTTATTTAGTGCTTTTTTGATGTCTTCGATGGTTACTTTTTGTTCACCAAAAACGATATCCACTTTGGCATCAAACCAATCTACTCCATTGCTTATTTGAATTCTGGTCTGTGGCTTTGCTGTATTGAATCTGTAATTTTTTAGTTCTTCAAATCCAACAACAGGAACCTCAGATTCCTTCATCGCATCAATAAATAAGAAAAACCAATTGTTGCGTAATACATCAGCCCCCTTTAATACAAGATTGAAACTATTTTCAACAGTAATGAAATTGGAATGTAAAGAAGAAAGGCTCTTGATGAAATTACGTTCTTTCAAAATATCCCTACGGATGGTCTTAATTTTTGGACCATCATGTATAAAAACAGTTTCCTTATCAATGGGTTGAACTTCATATCCTTGATAAAGGAACAGGGGCGTAAAAATCAAATATTCATTTTTCTCTTGCAGTTGTAATCGAATGTCTGGTGTTCCCTCATACACATCGGTCATGAAAGAACGGTCAAATTCCACTTTGTATTTTCTTGCAAAAGGCAGAACTGTTTTTTCTAAAAACAATGGCCATTCTTTAAGTGCAATCTTCTTGTTCCTCTCTGGTAAAAACTCAGTGATGGCCTCTAAATCTTCAAGTGTATTCCAAGAATACAATGTATTATCAAACAAAGTGATTAGAGAAGAGGTCCATTCATTTGCTTGCAAAGCGGTATCCCACTCTTCAATAAATACCATTGGTTCAATCTCTACATGTTTCTTTCCAGCATCAACCTTCACCCCAGGCTTCATTTTCCCTTTTCCAATTTTTACTTCAATAAGGTTTGAAGTGATAAATGGTTTCCCTGCGGGAAGTCGGTAAAACGAAGTACGTTCAGCATTTTCCGAAAATATCTTTACCAATTTCGGATGGATATACTCATCGATGAGTTGTGTAGTTTCAGCAGGCAGTCCCTCTTCTTCAGAATAAATAATATTTTCCCAAATACCCGAAAAAGGAGAATTTCTACTCACATACTTATCAATTTCAGAGCGCTGTAATTTTCTCACAGCATTCATCAAACTAACATCATCCGCAACAAGTTCATTGGTTGGTACATATTTAGTAAGATCGATGTGTTCCACCTTACCTAAAAATGCAAATTGATCTTCATCAAATTCTCCACTTACCAGCTCAACACCAAAGCCAGGATATTTTCCCGGATTGTCTAAAAACACAACCCCTAATCTCTGGGTTACAACAACAGGATCGGGTTCTGCTTCTTGTGCAATAACTTCAATTTCTTGTTTTCTGTAAACCGGCTTATCTTCAACAACAGTCGTAACTCGCTTTACTGTTGGGTCTAGCACACGTAAAAAAGGCTTTCCATCTTTATAAGTAAACTCAAATTTTTTATTCCATTCTGGCTCTTTCATGCTGTAGCCATAAATACCCAACAACGTATTTTTTTCTTTGTCCCAATTGCGAATGCTGTCAAAATACATTGAGCCATAAGCATTAAGCAACTGAAGCAAAAACATAGCTTTATGAAGACAAATAGGATGTGTTTCTTCAGTACACTTGCATGAAGTGTCAAAATTTTTCTCTTGATTGCGTTGAAGCACTAGCGGAAAAGTTTCTCCATCCAAATCCAACTTTGCCTCTACACGTTCATCTTTCGCAATAATTATACTGGCTTTGTTTGTCCTGAGTAATATTTCCGCCTTTTCACAAACTTCGGGTGTAGCAAGTAACCGTACCGTTCTAAGGTCGATATTTTTCATCTTGATTACCGTGTGCTTTTGATCGTAGCGAATGGTATTATCACCAATCATGTTTCTGTCAACCAGGTCTTGCAATTGCAGGAGGGCGGCGGCTTCGTGCCTACAAATATCTCCGAGATTATAAGGGCAAGTACACCTTACAGCAAGCGCACGCGGGTCTTTGTATTTCTGGACATATACTTTATAAAATGTACTATAATTATCATCTTTTACACGGAAGGTAACCGCACCCAATAGATCGTCGTGTTCTACAAACTCAACATATCCAATTGCGTGTATTTTTTTTCCTCTACGAATTACTTCGTCAGTCCCGTTGTTGTAAACAAATTTCAGAAGGTGTGATAACGACATCGATTCAATTTGATTAATCAGCGAAATTAACCCAAAAGCACCCTACAAAAATTGATAAAAAAAGAATTTAACTAACCTGTTATACTACAAGAAAACTCAATGAAAAGTAGTATCTTTATGCCTTTTTCTTTTTTCAACTAAAATCACTCCTTTAGGAAATTTTTTCAATGTGAATCTCTGGTCACATTACTCCCAGAACAACCTCTTAAGAAATCCATATCTGCACCTAAGTGTGCTTGCTCAACATGTTCTTGATACATTTTAACATAACCACGTTCTGCTTTCGGATGTGAAGATTTCCATTCTGCTTTTCTTTTTGTTATTTCTTCGTCGTCTACCAACAATTGCAACGTTCTGTTCTTTACATCCAATGCAATTTGATCTCCATTCTTTACTATAGCCAAGGTGCTTCCTTTGGCTGCTTCAGGTGATATATGCAAAACAACAGTTCCATATCCTGTTCCACTCATTCTTCCATCTGAAATACGCACCATATCGGTAATGCCTTTTTCTAATAATTTTTTAGGAATGGCCATATTACCAACTTCCGGCATGCCGGGGTAACCAACGGGACCAACATTTTTAAGCACCATGATAGAAGATTCATCGATGTTTAAGTGTGGATCATCCACACGTGCATGATAATCTTCGATGTTTTCAAAAACAACTGCTGGACCAGTGTGTTGCATCAAATGCAAACTCGCTGCACTGGGCTTGATCACTGCTCCGTTCTCACAAAGATTTCCAAAAACGACAGCTAGGCCTGTTTCGGTCTTAAACGGTTTGCTCAAATCAGTTATCACATCTTCTGTATATGATTGTGCATCAGCGCAATTTTCGGCGACTGTCTTTCCGTTGGCAGCTATGTTATGTTGATGTAATTTTTTTCCCAGGGCTTTGATCACTACCGGTAGTCCACCAGCATAGTAAAAATCTTCCATGAAATATTTTCCTGAAGGTTGAAGGTTGGCCAACAAAGGAATACCAGCAGAATTGACATGAAAATCTTCTAATGTCAAGGGTATGCCAATCCTATTGGCAATGGCTATTAAATGAATCACAAAGTTCGTAGAGCCTCCAATCGCTGCATTTACACGAATTGCGTTCTCAAATGCTTCACGCGTAAGAATATCGGAGGGTTTTAGGTTTTCTTTCACCATCTCTACAATACGGGCACCAGAATATTGTGCCAATACTTTGCGTCTGCTATCTGCAGCTGGAATGGCAGCATTGGAAGGAAGTGTTAATCCCAATGATTCAACCATACATGCCATAGTAGAAGCCGTGCCCATTACTGCACAATGCCCTGCGCTTCTGCACATGCAAGCCTCCGCTACAGTGAGTTGTTCTTGAGACATTTCACCACTGCGGACTGCATCATTGAAACGCCAAACATCAGA
>CAMDFC010000067.1 GCA_945897185.1 Chitinophaga pinensis
ATAGAATCCAGCATGGTTTGTGTAATATCGTAAACAACCTTATCCATGTAATCAAAATCGGTACCTTCTGGTGCCACCACACTGGCCCTAATTCTGTTTCTGTCTTCCATAGGTGCTAGTTCTGTAGGAAGTTCTTTGCCTACAAAATAAATGATGGAAATACACACACCCACAATTACAAATGCCAACCATCTTTTTCTCATAAAAGACTCCAACAGTCTCTTGTATCCTGATTCCATTCCTCTGAAAAAAGGCTCTGTCTTGGTATAAAACCAAGAGTGTTTGTGAACATCTTTTTTAGTTAAGTAAATGTTCAATACCGGTGTTAGAGAGAGTGATACAAAAGCAGAAATCAATACCGCACCGGCAACTACAATTCCAAATTCTCTAAAGAGTCTTCCAACAAATCCTTGAAGAAATATAATGGGTAAAAAGACAATAGCGAGGGTTAGGGAGGTGGAAATAACGGCGAAGTAGATCTCCTTGGAACCTTCTCTGGCTGCTTGCCATTTGTCCATTCCCTGTTCAATCTTTTTATAAATATTTTCTGTTACAACTATTCCATCGTCTACTACCAGTCCAGTTGCCAACACCAATGAAAGTAAAGTAAGTACATTAATGGAGTAGCCAGCTACATACATAATAAAAAAGGCCCCAATCAGAGCTACTGGAATATCTATCAGGGGTCTGAGGGCAATAGACCATTCTCTAAAAAAGAGGAAAATGATAATTACAACAAGCAGAATAGCAATAATTAAGGTTTCTTCTACCTCTTTAATGGCTTTTCTTACAAATAATGTTTTATCAAATCCTATTTCAAGAATAATGTCTTTGGGAAGGTCTTTTTTTATGGTTTCAAGACGTTTATATAGCTCATCAGCAATCGCTATCTGGTTGGATCCAGGTTGTGCAACCACAGCAAGATTTACAGAGCGTACATTGTTTTTTCTAGTTGATGATTCTTCGTTTTCTGGTCCTAAAATAGCATATCCTATATCTCTCAAACGAATAACGTTACCACTAGTTTGCCTAATAATTAAATTATTGAAATCTTCTTCACTTGTAAGCTTTCCGTATGCCTTTACAGTCATTTCTGTTGCATTACCCCTTACTTTTCCACCAGGTAATTCAATATTTTCCCTATCCAGTGCAGCTTTAACATCTTGGATAGTCAATTTATAAGCAGATAACCTAACAGGATCAAACCAAATTCTCATGGCTGGTCTTTGACCAAACACATTTACACCACTAACTCCTGAAATGGTTTGCATTCTCTCCTGAACAATGTTTTCTGCCAAATCAGAGAGTTCCAGCATGGTTCTTCTGCTGCTCTGCATTTGCATATAAATGATGGGCTCAGAATCTGAATCTTGTTTTGACACAGTTGGGGGGGCATCAATGTCTTGCGGCAATTGTCCGGTTACTTGCGATACTTTCTCTCTAACGTCGTTGGCTGCTCTTTCTAAATCAACACCAAGTTCAAATTCAACATTGATATTGCAACTGCCTTGTGAGCTAGAGGAAGTGATATTTTTTACACCTTCTACACCATTAACAGCTTTTTCAAGAGGTTCAGTTAGCTGTTGTTCAATAATTTCAGCGTTGGCACCAATATAACTGGCCCTCACATTTACAACTGGAGGGTCAATGGCCGGGTATTCTCGAACGCCAAGGAAACTGAATCCAATGGCCCCAAAAATGATGATAACAATACTACAAACAACTGCGAATACTGGCCTTTTTATGCTGAGTTCTGAAAGATTCATTCAAGTTGATTTTGAAATAACTATTGTATTTTGTTAAGTTTCAATTTGGAATCTTTTCTGATGAAGAGTAATCCGGTAGTGATCACCGTATCTCCAATAGATAAACCAGTTTTTACCTGTACATTATCGGCAGTCCTGATTCCAGTGGTTATGTTTACGAAACTGGGACTACCATTTTTATAAATTACAACTTGTTTGGTTCTTGCGCTTGGAATAATTGCTTGAGAGGGGATATTGACAGCAGATTTATTTTCTCCAAGGGTAAGTTGAACTTTTGCAAACGAACCGGGTACCAAATTATTTTTTTGATCGGTTACGGTTGCTAATATTTTCAAATTCCTTGTCTGTGATTCGATAATAGTTTCAGCGGCTAAAATTGTAGCACTGAAAGTGGATTCACTCCCTTCAATGTTAAAAATAACTTTCATGCCAGGCTTTATTTCTGAGCTGTATTTTTCCGGAACACTAAAACTGAGCTTTTTCATATCAACCTGACTAATTGAAGTAATTAGTGAGGCAGGTGTTACGTAGGCACCTAAACTGATATTTCTAAGTCCAATTCTTCCGCTGTATGGAGCATTGATTTCGGTTTTTCCAATATTTACTCTAATCAACTCCATGTCTGCTTTAATGTTGTTGACTTGTAACAAACTCAGGTCATAGTCTTGCTGACTTATACCGCTAATTTTAAGGAGTTCTTGTTCTCTTTCTTCTGTTTTTTCGGCTATTTGAAGCTGAACCTTTAATTTATTCAATTGTGCTTGTAGGTCTTGATCGAATAATTTCGCCAAGAGGGTGTTCTTTTGAACAAAAGATCCTTCTTTAAAGTTGATTGAAACCATCCTGCCTGATATCTCAGGTCTAATTTCTGTTAGTTCAAAGGGGAGTATGTTACCTGCAACCTCAATTACTTCTGAAACCGATGAGGCTTTTACTACCAAGGCCTCAACATTTAATGGTCCCATTTTTCCTGCATCAGTAGTTTTTGGGGAGTAGTTTTTCTTTTCCTCACACGATAAGGCAAAGAGCAAAAAACAGGCAGCAACAATAGATTTCTTCATACTGACAAAAATAAGTTGATTTTTCCTTTAAAGATTTATCAATTTGATGATTTTATGAGCAAAATCCTTTGATTTTGCTAAAGAATTCTTTATTCACCTTCCATCATTCTTGCAATTCTGATCAATTCTTTTTCTTTGAATAGAAATCCGTTTTCTTTTTCACATTTTGCAAGTGCCAATAACCATTTTTTGATAAATGCATCAGAGGTATTTGTGTCTAATTTAATTGAGTAAGCGCTGTAGTCAATTTTTTTTAAGTAATTCTCTAAGTCCTTATGTGTATAGACCTGCCCATTTAAAGGGTCTAGATAAAATACAATTTCCTGTGGTGCTTCAGGGGCAAAAATATCTTCCTCCATTAAATAACAAAGGAGGTTCTGTTGTGGGATAGTTACTGGTTTTAGTGAAATCCCCAATAGTTCTGTAATAATTAGATAGAGTGCTGCTATGCTATAGGAATTTGCCTTTTTACTGGAGAACAGATACATGAGGTCGAATTCTTCCATTTTACGATAATCTGTATTCACCCCCTTAAACTTGTAGTAGTCGAAGATAATTCGGTTCATAATTACCACCTCCTCCAAAGGAGTTAGATAGTCGTTTATTTCAAGCCATACATTTTTTCTAATCTTTTCAACCTCAAAAAAGAATTGGTGTTTATCTGTTTCCCTGTTGATGTACATGGAAATTGTAAGGACTGCATCTAAGATAGATTGCTCTCCATTTTGTTTCCAAAGCATAAGTGCATTCTCAAGTGTTGAAATAGAGATTTTTGAAATAATCCTATCTAATTTTAGCAGCTGTTCTTTATCTGAAACAGATTGTTTGTGTTCTTCGAGTAGTGGAATAACCTCATCACCTAGATCTAAAAGTCTAGATGTGACCATCTGATAAATCTCATCATCTGGATCTTCAATCAGGTTCAATAAGGCATGTAACTCTCCTGAAGTTTGCATGAAAACAAAAACTTATTTTTTTGTAGGTCTTCTTTTTCCTTTTGAAGGATTTGCAATAGCGTGGTCAATCAAAGCCTGAACTTCTTCAATAGTCAGTGATAGAACATCATCTTGCTTCTCTTTGGGTATAGGAAAGTTTTTCAATCCTTTCTTAATATACGGACCGTATGGTCCTTTCAAAAGCTGTATTTTTTCTTTTTCAAATACCTTAATTGTCCTTTCATCTTTGGCTTTTCTTTTTTCTTCGATGATGGGAATCGCTTCATCCAGCTTGATTTCATAAGGATCAAATTCTTTAGCAAGCGAGTAAAACTTCTTATCATGCGCAATATAGGGGCCAAATCGTCCTATGTTTACTTGCACTTGTTCATTTTCAAATTCCCCCAATATTCTTGGAAGCTTGAACAACTCTAGCGCTTCTGCCAAAACGATGGTTTCAATACTTTGGTCCGTTTTCAACTTAGCAAACTTGGCCTTTTCCTCTTCAGTTGTTTCTCCAATTTGTACCATTGGTCCGTATTTCCCCATTCTGGCAATGATTCTTTTGCCCGAAACAGGATCATGCCCCAATTCTCGCTCACCACTGATTCTCTCAGCAGTCTCCATGGTTTTATCCACATCTATTTTAAACGGAGCATAAAAGTCTTTCAACATTTTACTCCAGTTTTCCTGCCCGTCTGCAATATGGTCAAATTCGCTCTCAATTTTTGCAGTAAATCCGTAGTCTAATATTTGTTTAAAATGCAGCACTAGAAAGTCTGTAACAACTGTACCCAAATCAGTAGGGAAAAGCTTGGATTTTTCAGCACCCGTATTTTCTTGTTCATTGCTTTTTGAGAGTTGATCATTCTGTAGCGTAAGCACCCTGAAGTTTCTTTTTGTTCCTTCTCGATCTCTTTTCTCAACATAGCCTCTTTTCACAATGGTTGATATGGTGGGTGCATAAGTAGAAGGGCGACCGATTCCAAGCTCTTCTAGTTTTTTTACGAGAGATGCTTCAGTATACCTTGATTGTGGCCTTGTAAAACGTTCAGAAGCAGTAAGTTCATTGATTTCTAACTGTTGATTGATTTCCAACGGTGGCAACATTCCTTCAGTACTTTTATCTTCATTATCCTCGTCATCGTCATCTTTACCTTCGTTATATACTTTCAAGAAACCTTCAAATTTTAGCACTTCACCTTCGGCTTTTAAAATCTCAGTTTGGGTAGAGATGGTAATTTCAGCGATGGTTTTTTCAAGTTCTGCATCAGCCATCTGAGAGGCCATGGTTCTTTTCCAAATTAAATCATACAAACGTTGTGAATCAGCATTGTCCACTTGGTTGGTTTCCATGTAAGTAGGTCGAATGGATTCGTGAGCCTCTTGAGCAGATTCATTTTTATTCTTAAATTTTCTCACTTGTAGAAAATCTTTCCCATAACTGCTGGTGATCTGTTTAGAAATATCCTTAACCGCGGTTTCACTCAAACTCACGCTATCTGTTCTCATGTAGGTAATATGTCCGGCCTCGTATAACTTCTGTGCCAAAAGCATGGTTTTACTTACTCCGTATCCCAGTTTTCTGCTTGCTTCTTGCTGCAAGGTAGAAGTTGTAAAGGGGGCAGCAGGTGTTTTTCTAGCTGGTTTTTTTTGAACATCTTTTACCTTATAGCTAGCACCCTTACATCCTTTTAGAAAGGTTTCAGCATCCGATTCTTGGGCTTTTCTGCTTCCTTCTGCTTTGAAAGTAACTTGTTTGCCATTGATGTCTTTGGCTTTAAAAACCCCTTCAATCTTAAAACTCGAAGTGGCTGTGAATCCATTGATGGCCCGTTCTCTTTCTACAATAATTCTGACCGCAACACTTTGAACCCTACCAGCACTCAGGTTGTTTTTCATGCTCATTTTTCTCCACAGGATGGGAGAGATCTCAAAACCCACAATTCGGTCTAGAATTCTTCTTGCCTGTTGGGCATTTACCAAATTCATGTTGACCGTCCTGGGGTTTTCTACGGCCGATATGATAGCGGGTTTCGTAATCTCGTGAAAAACAATTCTTTTGGTGGTAATTGGGTCTAACCCGAGTACTTCACATAAGTGCCAACTGATGGCTTCACCTTCGCGGTCCTCATCCGTTGCTAACCATACTTCTCCTGATTTTTTTGCCAGCTGCTTCAGTTCTTTTACCACTTTTTCTTTGTCTTCTGAAACAATATACCTGGGCTTGAAATCTTTGTTAATGTCAATGCCCATTTCAGATTTTTCAAGATCGCGGATATGACCATAGCAACTTTTAACCTCAAAATCAGAGCCGAGGATTTTTTCTATGGTTTTGGCCTTTGCAGGCGACTCAACTATCAATAAATTTTTTGCCATTGTTCACTTGCTCCTTATACTTTAGTCTCTTCTAATTGTGTAAAATTTTCCTCAACTTCTCCCTTTTCCGCTCATTTAGTAGATGCAATAATAAGTCAAAGAGATTTAATTTTCTCAATTCCATTTGCAATTGAAATCAATTTCTATGCTAAAAAAATGCCAAAAAATCCAATTTGAAAGTCTTTTTAACCATAAAAAGGAATGAAAATCAACTTGGATTATCAGTTATAAAAGCAATAACGCTCCCAATCACCTCTTTTTCTTTGTATATCCTGCTATGTCCAAATCCTTCAGTAATAATGAACTCAACATGACTTAACTGATCAATCATTAGAGATTCCATATCAGAGAGGGGGGTTATTTTATCGTTTTTGTCGTGTACCCACAATATTTTGTTCTCTAATTTTGGAACAATCCGTTTTACAGAGTAAAAAGAGGTTTGGTTCCCTGATTTTTCAAGGATGAGGTCGTTTATTGCAATGCGGACCTCTTTTTTCAAATCTACAATTTTGCTAAACAGATTGATTGCTGTGTCTGTTTCTGTTGCTGGTGCAATTAGGACTAACCTTGCTGCCGTATTTTTCGCCTTTTCTAAATGGAGTGATACAGCAATTCCCCCAAAAGAGTGAGCCAGGTAGGCGCTGAATTTTCCAAAATCATTTTCTAGGTGTTGTATCATTGAAACATAGTCAGGGATAATTATACTATCACCTTCACTTTTCCCATGGGCTTTTGCATCCATTATCACAACTCCCCATCCCGCTGCCAACATGGGACCAATATACATGTCGAATTTATAAGCCCTTGATTCAAAACCATGTAATATCAGCAACTGCTTTTTAGCAATTGCGTTCCATCTATACCCATTGATGTTTTCTCCGTTTACTTTTAGACTGAAGTTTTCTGCTTTTTTAAAAATGGCTGGTTTTGGATTTTCTGATTTTCTGAAGGGGGTACTAAACATAGTAAAGGCAACTTCTGCTCCCCACTTGATTGAAACAAAAGAGGCCAATCTGATTTTTGTCTTTAATAAGGCAATCATGATCTGCTGTCTCTTTGTCATTATTTAATCTATTGGATTGCAAATATACAAGTGAAATGAGCAGTTGGGCTTACTATTTGTAATGAATGGATTAACTTTGAATCAATCTATCGTTATGTCTGTTCTTGAGAAATTTCATTTGATTCAATTGTTGGCGTTTGACCTTGATGGTGTTTTGACCAATGGCAAGGTTTCAGTTATGCCCAACGGCGATTGGATAAGAGAAATGGATATCAAGGATGGGTACGCACTTCAACATGCTGTTAAATCAGGTCTTCAAATCGCTGTAATTACAGGCTCTTTTTCCGCTGCCGTTGGAGAAAGACTTCAAAAATTAGGCATCCATCATTATTTTCAAAATGTAAGTTCAAAGTCGGCTATTTTGAATGAGTTAATGAAAAGTCTAGATATCAAACCAGAAGCAGTTTTGTTTATGGGCGACGATATACCGGATTTGGATGCTTTTAGCGTAGTTGGTTTAAAGGCTTGTCCAGCAGACGCCGTTGCGGAAATAACAGAAAATGCAGATTATATTTCACCCCAAACAGGTGGCAATGGATGTGTAAGGGATGTGATTGAAAAAACAATGCGCACAAAAGGCCTGTGGATGAAATCAACAAATACACAAAGTATTTAGGTGGTAGTGGTACACAAAATTGGAGCTTTTTTTAGATTAATCAGATATCCTAATCTGATTTTCATAGCTCTGACACAATGCTTATTTTATTTCTTTATTGTAATTCCAACTTACAAGGATGCCAATCATGATCTACCTCGATTGGGGTACTATAATTTTTCACTTCTCTTAATTGCATCTCTAGCTATTGCTGCAGCGGGTTATATTATCAACGACTATTTTGATATGGACATTGATAATGTAAATAAGCCTGATAAATTGGTTATAGGAAAATGGATCAATAGGAGATGGGCAATGCTGTTTCACATGTTACTTTCCTTATTTGGTCTTTTTCTAACTGCACTTGTGGCTATGCAAATCAACAACCTATTGTTGCTGGCATTCAACTTTTTGAGTGTGGTTCTTTTGCTTTTTTATTCCACTACTTTCAAGAAAAAACTATTGATTGGTAACGTGATTATCTCATTGCTTACCGCTTGGGTGGTGGGTGTGTTGTTTGTTGCTGAGCTAAATATCGCAGATGTCATTTATATGCGTCAACTTCAGGTTGTTTTAGAAAAGCTATATAAGTATACAGCGGTTTATGCAGGCTTTGCTTTTATGGTGACTTTGGTTAGGGAAGTTGTTAAAGATCTTGAAGATATTATTGGCGATAGAAAATACGGCTGTACTACAATGCCAATTGTTTGGGGAATTAAGCCATCAAAAATTTATGCAGGTATCTGGATTGTCGTTTTAGTAGGCTTGTTGTTATCCATTTTTTTCTATTCTATATTAAATGAATGGTTCTGGTTAAAATCATTATTGTCGATTTTGCTTTTATTTTTTCTTGTTGTTATCTTGATTAATGTAAAAAAAGCAGCTACCTCTAAAGATTATGCCTCCATCAGCAAGCAAATAAAACTATTAATGCTCATCGGTATTCTTTCCATTCTATTATTTATTTAAAATGAAACGGATTATACTTGCTTCTGGATCTCCAAGAAGAAAAATGTTGTTAGATTGGGCAGAGCTAAAATTTGAAATAATTGTTTCAGATACTGATGAATCATTTGACTCCGATTTAGATCCAGTAGAAGTTGCAATATCTATTGCTCAAAAAAAGAACCAGGCCGTTGTTGCACAATTAAATAATAATATTGCTGATGCGATTGTAATTTCTGCGGATACCATCGTTGTATTAAATAATGAGATAATTGGAAAACCCTTGGATCGAAATGATGCACTAGGAATTATAAAAAAATTATCGGGTAAATCACACCAAGTGATAACTGCTGTTAATATAAGAGATAAAGAGCAAGACATCTCTTTTCATGACACAACGGAAGTGGTGTTTCACGAATTAGCGGATGATCAGATTATGCATTATGTAGACAATTATAAGCCCTATGATAAGGCAGGTGCTTATGCAATTCAAGAATGGATAGGCGTTGTAGGAATTCATTCTATCCGTGGTGATTTTTACAATGTAATGGGCTTGCCTGTGAGCAGGGTATTGAAATCGCTAAAAGAGGATTTTCACGTCCACCTTAAGTAAATTCTTTTTTCTCATGTTGTTTTTCTCTTTTTAATGATTCTGGGTTGCTGTCATTTTGTGTCATGTTTAATGAGCTGCAGCTACAACAATTTTGGTTTAGACAATCTGTTTCTACCAAAGGTTTAAAGACGATATGTGGAAAACCGCTTTCTGTTATTGATACTGGTATTTGGAATAACAACCAAGGTCCAGATTTTATTTTCTCTAAAATAAAAATTGGAGAAGTTGAATGGGTGGGTAATGTTGAAATTCATATTTTTTGTTCAGATTGGTTTAAGCATAAACATGAAGATGACATTAACTACGCGCGCATAATTCTTCATGTAGTATGGAAAAACGATGTAACTGATTTTGTTTCCTCTCCTGTATTAGAATTAAGCAATTTTATTGATCCATCTGCTATTTTGAATGATTTACAGTTTTCAAAACGTCCAATATTAAGCTGTTCCTTAGCTGATAAATTGGAGCTTGACGAATCTGCACACAAAGAGATTTATAAAATGGGGGAGAAGAGAATTGAACGAAAGACAGCGAGGGTACTGGATCTATTTCAAGCGTGTGGCAATGATTTTTCAAGCGTATTGTGGCTACTTGTTTTTCGAAGTTTTGGGAGTGTTCAAAATGCAAGTGGTTTTGAGTCTTTGTTTAATTCCATACCCATTCATTTGTTGCGGTTGTATGGGTATGACTCATTTAAGCTAAATGCATTGTTATTTGGACAAGCTAAATTAATTGATCAAGGTCTCTCTGATAACTACCCTCACAGTTTATGGAATGAGTATTTGCAATTGCAAAAAAAATTCAAATTGGTAAGCATAATTGAAGAAATGTATTTTTTGAGAATGCGTCCTAGAAATTTTCCTACCATTCGTCTTGCTCAGTTGTCGGCTTTCTACAATAAAAATATGTCGCTAACAAGTGTTTTACTTCAAACTAATTTGCACACCGACTTATTCAAGCTATTTCAAATCAATCACCACGATTATTGGTATGCGCATTATCTCTTTGATCGAAAGAGCAGTCCAATTGAAAAGCAGGTAGGGCAAACGATTATTCACCAAACAATTCTAAATGCATTTATACCTTTTTTATTGGCTTATGGCCAATTTACAGGGGATAAAAATCAGGTACAAAAAGCCAAAAATTGGTTGGCTGTTTTAGGTCCTGAAATTAATTCGCTTTCTCAAACTTTTCTAAAATTGGGTTTTAGGGCCAATTCGGTAGGCGATACACAGGGAATCGTAGAATTATACCAAAACTTATGCCTTAAAAATTTATGTGCGTTATGTCCCCGTGGCAGTAAGATTCAATTGAAAAACTTTACCAATTGAAATTCACTTGTAGATTGATTTCTGGGTGAATGCTTTCTCCAACTGGACAAGACCAAGCAATTTCTTCTAACCTGGTTTTTTCTTCTTCAGAAAAAACTGAGTTGCTGTTCCAATGAAAAGTGATATTTATGCCTCCAATCTTCCTTGTTGGATTGGATATCATGATTTTTTCTGTCTCTGCTATTGTTCCTATTAATTTCTCCTCAAGGTCTTTTGCACGAATAGCCATGGTAGTGATCATGCAGGACGCAAGGGCGGTTCCAATGAGATCTGTGGGTGAAAATCTAGCCCCTTTGCCTTGGTTATCTGTGGGAGCATCTGTTTCAAAGATAGATTCAGATTGCAAATGGGTTGCTAAAGTTCTCAGTTC
>CAMDFC010000068.1 GCA_945897185.1 Chitinophaga pinensis
CAGGGGGATATGGTTACAGCCAGATGATTGATGCATTGGTTACTGCAACTTTTAAGGCTAAACGCAGAACCGGCATTGAAGCGGCAATACAATTGCAAAATGAACAATTGTTGCTGACCTATATGCTTGCAACAAGTGTTGATGAGAAACTTTCATATCCTGCTAAGGCAAGTGTGGTAGCATCACTTAATGGCTTGAAAACATGGTTGGAGAATGCAAAAAAATCAGCAGATGACACCAGCTATAAAGCTCATCTTGATATAGCATTAGAAAGATATAAATCACCGGAAAAAGCTAAACCTACACTTCATGCTATTCCGCCTCCAGGTGCTCCTATAGGATGCAGTGAATCGGATTAATTTTTCTTTTGGAATTGAAGCATAGCCACTATCCCACCAATTAGGTCGATTAGAAAATGAAGGACCATGGTGGGATAGATGCTTTTTGATAAGATGAATATGGCGCCAAGCAATAAAGAAAAAATAAAAATTTTTGCAACTGCATCCCATCCTTGGTACTTGTGTGCTAAACTGAACAAAATTGATGGAGCAATGATGGCAACCCAAGGTATATCACCTGGAGAGGAAAAAAGGGGTAAAAAATAGGTAACCATGAAACCCCTGTAGATGATTTCTTCAAAAAATCCAGCCGATAGGCACAATACAGTATAAGCTGGAAGTTCTTTGAAGCTTTCTGGAAGAAAGGATGATTTTTCAAACCATGATTCTTCTTTTTTTGATTGTCTTATTTTTCTTGCACTAAAATAGAGATCAATGGTATATCCAGTCAGAAATATAAATACCAAAAGAAAAACCAAATTTTGGTGTTCCATACTTGGTAGGGTGAATCCTAAAAACTGAAAAGCCCTTTGTTTTGCAGTCCACAGTATGAGTATCACTGATCCTGCAATAGCCAACATTAGGCTATTGCTTAGGTAGAGGGATTTTCTGCTCTCTTTGTTAAATTGAATTGAACCTGAAAGTTTTTGACTTTGTATGCCAGACAAGAAAGGGAGAATGATGCCAAAAACCCAGACCAATAAATGGTCTGCCAACGAAGGAAATGTTGTCATGTTCCTTGTTTTGAGGCACGTTCTATTAGTTGATGGTGTAAATTGATTATTTGTGGCAATAACAATTCTTGCTCAGTATTCATTAAAACCTCATCACACAATTTCATTTTAATCTCTTCTTTGATTTGGTTTTGCATTCTCGACTTCACAATTGCCTTATCGATATGGTCTCTTTGCATGGTTCTAAACAGCCTCAAAGTTTCTGGTGCGTACACGCCAATAATTAGATCAAATTCACCCTGACTGCCGCTTTCAAAAATTAGTGCTGCTTCTTTAATGGCATAAGTAGATTTTTGTCTTCGCATCCATTGCTTTCCGTCTTCTATTGTAAATGGATGAACAAGGCTGTTGAGTAAATCAAGTTTTTTTTTGTCATTGAAAACAATACTTGAAATATAGCTTCTATTTAAGCTTCCATTCTCGTAAGCTTTTTCAGAGAAGTGATGCCGTATAAGTTCAATTAGTGTTGGCTCGTTTTCCATTAATCTTCTGGCTTCAAGGTCGGCATGATACACAGGTATTCCCAAAGTAGTAAATACTTTAGCAACGGTAGTTTTACCTGATCCAATGCCTCCTGTGAGTCCAATTTTCAGCATATTCAAATGTATACAAAAAAGCCCCGAAATGATCGGGGCTCTTTTGATGAGGTTTCAATTATTTGGTGACTGCCGGCTTGTTCAGTTGTTCACTCCATTCCATGCTGATGGCAGATTTTTCAATCTTCATGAAAGAACCAGGACTCACTTCTATTTGAACAGTATTGTCGTCATTTACTTTGTTTATGATACCGTGTATACCTGCAATAGTTACTATTTTTTCACCTTTTAGCATATTTTCCTGAAACTTTTTAGCTTTTTTTGCTTTTTGAGATTGCGGACGAATCATAAAAAAATAAAATACAACTACCATGCCTCCGAGAAGGACAAGTTGCATATAACCCGCGTTTGGCTGTGCTTGAAGGAAGAATGTTTGCATCATATTTGTTTTTGTTATTTTGCGTATTGAGGGTTTTCCACGTCCACATCAAAAATTAAGGTGTGGATGGTTTCCTTGGTGTTCGCTACAACGGTAATTACTTTTTGATTCATACCGGCTCTACCACGACTATCAAAAGTAGCTTTTATTTTTCCCGTATTGCCTGGTGCTATTGGTTCTTCCGGTTTTTCAGGAATGGTACAACCACAAGATGCAGTTACATTTTTGATGATCAACATTTCTGTTCCTGTATTGGTAAATTCAAATTCAATATTTAGCATTTCTCCTTCTTTCATTTTTCCCTTGTGAAGAATGCTGTCTTTGAAACTAACAGAGGTGAGTGGTTGGTTGGCTGAACCTGCAGTGATATCGTCAACAACAGCTTTAGGTTTTGGTGCTACCGTAACTTCTGGCGTATTTTTATTGAGTGCAATGATTGCACCTGCTGCAACAATAAACAATGTGAAAATAATAGCAGGAGTTTTCATCTCTTTTTCTTTAATGAGTCAAAAATAATGAATTAGGCTTGTTTTTTGAAGTCTATCTTCTTCAATTTGCCTTCTGAAAGTAAATCCTTGTGGATGCTGTCTAAAATTCCATTTACAAATTGACCGCTTTGCTGGGTACTGTAGCTTTTGGCAATATCGATGTACTCATTGATTGTCACTTTGGTTGGGATGGTTTCAAAATATAGGAATTCGCAAATCCCAAGACGGATAATAATCATATCAAGCTGTGCAATTCTATCTGCATCCCAGTTATTTAGTTTCGGTTTTATGATTTCAAGTGTAAAATCCTTTTTTTGAATCGTAGTTTTCAATAACGACAAGGCATAATTGTATTTTTCATTACCAATAATGTCTTTTGTATCTAGTGTACCAGGTTTGCTTAAAAAGTTCAGGACCATCTGGTAAATCATTTCTGCGTCGTCATCCCATTGAATAAATAGTTCTTCAAGAAATTCCGTTACCTCATCATCTGCCATGATGAGGTCGGTAAAAATGAAGCTTAATAACTCTTTTTCGGTCTTTTTTTCTCTGCTTAACTCTTGTATATAGGATTGGTAAATTTCTGATTCAGATAGCTTCAAGTAAATCTTTTTCACCAAATTCTGATTGATCAGTAATTCGTATTTGCCTTTTTTTACAGCTGCTTGAAAACTTTTAGATTCTAAAATCTGCCATAAAATGGTATTTCCAGCAATCTTAACGTTGATGTTTAGGTCGTCGTGGGTTGGTAAATGTTTTGAAGCCTTGTTTTTGGCATGTATTTCAGCATATCTGGCTACCTCAGTAAGCAGGTAAATTGAAAAGGTGAACAAATTCGCTGCCTGGTCGAGGTATTTGTTGAGAAGGGGAATCGCATCGGTTTCTGTTAAAATAGTCGATTCCGCTTCCCCTGCGTAAATACACTGCATCACTTTAACCCTAATATTTCTTCTGCTGATCATCTGAAAGAACTGTTTTGCGGTTGCAAATATAGCCCAATATTTTGCTTCAGTTGCTATATTTTGTTAATAAGGTGAAAAATTGGCATACCCAACCTGCCTTCTAGCTGCCAATTCTCTATTTGATTCGCTTTCTACCAAGGAAAGTCTGACAATATTGCAAAAATCCCTTCTTGGTATAGATTTAGCAGCTATCTTAGAAAGGTAAAAACCTGAATTATTTATTTATAAAAAATCAAAATCAAAAGCTATGGCGAAGAAGTTAAGCATTACCCCATTGCACGACAGGGTAATCGTGAAACCAGCACCTGCTGAAGAAAAAACTGCGGGAGGCATCATTATCCCTGATACAGCAAAGGAAAAACCACAAAGAGGATCAGTTGTTGCAGCAGGTCCTGGTAAAAAAGATGAACCCATGACTGTAAAAAATGGGGACACCGTTCTTTATGGCAAATATGCTGGAACAGAAATCACAATTGAAGGACACGACTACCTTATTATGAGAGAGTCTGATATTCTTGCTATCGTTTAATCAAAAAAATAAAATCATTTTATGTCAAAGCAAATATTTTTCAACCTCGAAGCACGCAACAAAATGAAGAAAGGGGTAGATACCCTAGCGGATGCAGTAAAGGTTACACTAGGACCCAAAGGTCGTAATGTTGTTATCGAAAAGAAATTTGGTGCTCCTACAGTAACCAAAGACGGGGTAACAGTAGCTAAAGAAATTGAATTGGAAGACCCCATTGAGAACATGGGTGCTCAAATGGTAAAAGAAGTGGCTTCAAAAACTGCTGATGTTGCTGGTGATGGCACTACAACCGCAACCGTTCTTGCTCAATCTATCATCACTGAAGGATTGAAAAACGTGGCTGCTGGTGCTAATCCAATGGACATTAAAAGAGGTATTGACAAAGCAGTTGCCTTTGTAGTTGCAAACCTCATTTCTCAATCACAAACTGTTGGAAACGACAACAAAAAAATCCAACAAGTTGCAACTGTTTCAGCAAACAATGACGCTGAAATTGGAAAGTTGATTGCTGAGGCAATGCAAAAAGTAGGTAAAGATGGTGTTATTACTGTTGAAGAAGCAAAAGGAACTGAAACTTCGATAGACATCGTAGAAGGTATGCAATTTGATAGGGGCTATATTTCTCCCTATTTTGTTACCAATGCAGAAAAAATGGAATGTGAATTGCAAAGCCCGTTCATTTTGATTTACGACAAGAAGATTTCTGCCATGAAAGACATCTTGCATATTCTTGAGAAAGTAGCTCAACAAGGTGCTCCTTTGTTGATCATCTCAGAAGATTTGGAAGGTGAAGCAATGGCAACCTTGGTTGTAAACAAACTGCGTGGTACTTTGAAAGTAGCTGCTGTTAAAGCGCCTGGTTTCGGAGATCGCAGAAAAGAAATGATGCAGGATATCGCAATCCTAACAAAAGGGATTGTAATTAGTGAAGAGCAAGGTTTCAAACTTGAAAATGCAGACTTAACTTATTTGGGTCGTGCCGAGCGTGTAACCATCAACAAAGACAACACAATTGTAGTAGGTGGTAAAGGTAAAAAAGACGATATCAATGCACGTATCTCTCAAATTAAATCTCAAATTGAAGCAACTACCTCTGATTATGATAGAGAGAAACTTCAAGAACGTTTGGCAAAATTAAGTGGTGGTGTTGCAGTATTGAATGTTGGTGCAGCAACTGAAATTGAAATGAAAGAGAAAAAAGACCGTGTAGACGACGCCTTGCATGCAACACGTGCTGCTGTTGAAGAAGGAATCGTTCCAGGTGGTGGAATTGCTTTGATACGTGCTATTGATGCCCTTGATAAGAAGAAGGGTGCAAATGAAGACGAAACTACGGGTATTGCAATAATCCGTAGGGCTCTTGAAGCTCCTTTACGTACCATTGTTTTTAATGCTGGTGTTGAAGGTTCAATAGTTGTACAAAAAGTAAAAGAAGGTAAAGGTGATTTTGGCTACAATGCGCGTACTGACAATTACGAAAAATTGCTTACCGCTGGAGTTATTGACCCAACTAAAGTGGTTCGTGTAGCACTTGAAAATGCTGCCTCTATTGCTGGTATGATGCTAACCACAGAGTGTGTTATAGCGGATAAGCCGAAAAGAGAAGAAGCTGCTCATGCACATGGCGCTCCTGGTATGGGTGGTATGGATTATTAATCTTAAGACACTTGATATGGAAAGGGTTCTGTTTTACAGAACCCTTTTTTTATTGTATTTTGTTAGTAGTTTTTTCTTCTACTTTTTGTTGCAATTGAATGGCTCCAATAACAATAAATAATTGCGCCAGAATATAAGTAGACATGATTGAAATCCCTGCCATAGCAAATGGCTCTTTAAAACGATTTAAAGCCAATAGAGAGTCGGATGTAACAAAGAGAATAGCACCTATAATAAAAAACAATGCCGTTTTGTTATCTAGCTTTTGGTATTGCCATAGCGCAGCAGATAACATAGTGCTGATGGTAATTCCATAAAATAACACTGGAATTTTCATCCCTCCTAAGGTAGGCCACAAAATATTCATGAATTCAACTAAATAAGCCATCACAGCCATCAACATGATAGGCCTAAGTTTGAAGAAAGATTTTTGGCTCGATTTGGTGTTGACAAAAAAAACGATATAAAAAATATGTGCTGCTAAAAAAGAAATTAAACCTGGGACAAAAAGTTTTTCGGATTGCAGCAGCACGTCCCCAATCCACGAAAAAAATAATCCGAGTAAAATAAAGTCTTTGAGAATTGGTTTTCTGGGGTTTTGGAGCGAAAGGTAAATTGCCATCAACAAGGGAATAATGAAAGGTTTGCTAAAGTAGCGGAGTGTTTGGTTGTTGGTGGTGATAAAAGCGATTTCAGCAAGGCTGACAAGTGCAAATAAAAAAAACAGTTGGTTGGGTTTTGGTTTCATGAATCTTTTTGTTCGTGAGAAAATACTTTCTGCCACGATTACATCAGCACTTATAATCGTAATTTAGAGAATTATTATGTTATATACCGAAGACGAAATAAAATTTATTGCCTACTGGGAACAAAACCGAGAGCGGCAGGCGAGCTTGTCCTATCAGCTTTTGTTTGGGTTGCCATTTGGTTTTCTTTTTTCAATTCCTATTTTGATCAATTTTCTATTAGGACGTTTTTGGTACAAGCGAGCGGATGCTGTTGGCATGAGTCAGTTTAATCCAATGGTGTTGGTTTTGGCAATTTTGGTTATATCGGTTTTTATTGCCCTCTTAAATAGAAAGTTTCGGTGGGAAAAACTAGAGCAGCAATACCTTGAATTACAGGCAAGAAAACAAGGAGAGAATAAGTAAGAAGGCGAGTTTCAAGGTTTTTTTGCATCTTTGTATCTATTAAAACTTATACTATGCGCGCAATATGGTTAATGTCGTTTGTCCTTTTTGTTTCAGTGGTTGGTATTGGGTGTTTGAAGGAGGGGTATAATTCTTTTAATTGTGCAGCAAAATTACCTGATGTAACTGTTCCAGTTGCTGAAATCACACAAGTAGAAACTTACCTTACAGCCAACAATATAACCAACGCAGTAAAACATCCTGCAGGGTTCTATTATATTATTGAAAATGAAGGCACTGGTAATAGACCTACGCTCTGCACCAATGTTGCATTTACTTATAAGGGTCAATTGACAAATGGGACTGTATTTGACCAGTCTCTTACAAATCCTGTGCTTTATCCTTTATCACAGTTAATTGCAGGATGGCAAATTGGTTTGCAATTGATCAAATCGGGAGGAAAAATCAGGTTATTTCTTCCGCCTTCATTGGGTTATGGTAGTGCTGCCGTTTCAAACATTCCTGCAAATAGTGTCTTGATATTTGATGTTACTGTTGTTGAAGCCTAGGATTGGTTTCATATCCAAATTCTGGTTTCAAAAGAAGATTGATTGTGATTACATCTTTTAATGAATTAGTTTTTAAATTTTTAATCCTTTCAAATGCACCAATCCATTTCTTTTTTTGACATATTTAAGATTGGAATTGGTCCATCTAGTTCTCATACATTAGGACCTTGGAAAGCCGCCCTGATGTTCTGTAAGTTTCTTCAAGACAATCAATTGTTGTCTAAGACGATTTCAATTAAGGTATTGCTATATGGATCTTTAGCAAAAACAGGAAAGGGGCATGGCACTGATGTGGCTATTCAATTGGGTTTATCTGGAGAAGATCCAGTAAAATTTGAGGTGGATCAAATAAATAAAAGAATTACTTTAATTGCTGAGGCCTGTAAAATTAACTTAAGCGGAAAGCAAATCATTGATTTTAATCTAAAAGCCGACATTGAATTTTTATTCACGGAAACATTGTCTCACCATCCCAATGGGATGAGTTTTTTAGCCACCATTTCTAGTGGCGAACATATCGCTAAAACATATTATTCTGTAGGAGGAGGTTTTGTGGAAGAAGAAGGTCTATCAGAAAACACAAATAGTGTTACACTTCCTTTTCCTATTAATACAGCAAACGACCTCTTACATTGGTGTATGAAGACGGGTTTGTCTGTTAGTGAAATTGTTTTAGAAAACGAAAGTGCATGGCGTGCTGAATCAGATACGAGAAATGGGGTGATGGAAGTTTGGAAAGTGATGTTGGACTGTATCTATAAAGGATGTCATACTACAGGAATATTGCCGGGTGGTTTAGAAGTTAAGCGTAGGGCTTTTGATTTAAATAAAAAACTATTGGGGAATGTTCAATATTCAAATTTTGTTGAGTGGACCAACCTAATTTCCAAAAAAGGGAGTGATTTTAGCAATACCGTAGATTGGGTGAGTTGTTTTGCGCTTGCGGTGAATGAAGAAAATGCATCCTTTGGAAGGGTAGTAACCGCACCAACAAACGGAGCGGCTGGCGTAATTCCAGCTGTACTTCTATACTATATTGTTTTTTGTGATGGCAATCATGATGATAAAGTAGTGCAGTTCTTACTTACTGCTGCTGAAATTGGAAGTATTTTTAAGAAGGGTGCTACGATATCTGCAGCTATGGGCGGATGCCAGGCTGAAATTGGGGTATCTAGCGCAATGGCCGCTGCTGCGCTTTGCGAATGTTTAGGGGGTACCCAGCGTCAGGTGTTGATGGCAGCAGAAATAGCCATGGAGCATCATTTGGGACTTACCTGCGATCCAATAGGAGGGTTGGTCCAAATTCCATGTATAGAGAGAAATACCATGGGCGCAATCAAAGCAATTACTGCTGCACAGCTAGCCATGCAAAGTGCGCCTGATTTTGCAAAAGTATCACTGGATTCTGTAATCAAAACCATGTGGGAAACGGCTAGAGACATGAGTAATAAATACAAAGAGACCTCAGAAGGCGGACTGGCCTTGCAAATTCCATTGAGCTTGAGTGAATGTTGATTTAGTATTTTTTTACGATGTTGTAAAGGGTGTCTCTCTCCACAGCTTCTCTTCCAACCTGTTTAATGAGCGCTACTAATTCGTCGGTTGACATACTTGGTGCTTGTTCTTCACTTCCTGCCATCGAATAAATTTTTGTAGAATCATCAATGGTTCCATCTATGTCGTTCACACCAAATGAAAGGGTTAATTGTGCCTGCTCTCTTCCCAACATAGGCCAATAGGCTTTGATGTGGTTAAAGTTGTCGAGGTAAATTCTTGCAATGGCATAAACCTTCATATCTTCTATGGCAGTCACTTCACCAAGATAACTCATCTCATTATCGTAGTTTCTGAATTTTAAAGGAATGAAAGTATTGAAACCTTTTGTTCTGTCTTGCATGTTTCTCAATTGCTCCATGTGGTCTACACGGTGAGCATAATTTTCGAGATGTCCGTATAACATTGTAGCGTTACTGTGCATGCCCAATTGATGTGCCGTAGCATGAATATCTAGCCAGCCTGCTGCATCTACTTTATCTGCACAAATTTGCTCTCGAATACCAGCGTCAAAAATTTCTGCACCACCACCCGGTAAAGAATCTAAGCCAGCATCATGCAATAATTTCATGCCTTCTTCTCTGGAAAGCTTTGCCTTCCTAAACATATAATCTAATTCAACAGCAGTAAATCCTTTGATGTGCAAATCTGGTCTATGTGTCTTTATTTTTCTGAGAAGATCTGCAAAATAATAGATATCCATTTTGGGATGTACACCACCTACAATATGAACTTCTGTTATAGGTTGTCCGTCATAGGCCTTCACTTTTTCCATCATTTCATCAACACTCAATTCCCATCCTTCTTCTCTCTTAGAGTAGAGTTTTGAATAGGAACAAAACTTACAGGAAAATACACAAACATTGGTTGGTTCAATATGGAAATTTCTATTGAAATAAGTGAAATTACCATGTCTTCTTTCTCTTATAAAATTGGCCATAGCGCCTAAGGTGGACAATGATCCTTTCTCAAAAAGCATCAAACCTTCTTCTGGTGTAATTCGAATTTCGTTTTCGATTTTTTCAGCAATCGATTTCATGGAAGCATCCAATCCAGGGAGATTGATTAAGCTTTTCAGTTGTCCTACCATCACTACAATATTTCTGCAAAATTACAGCTTGTTTTTCGATACACCTAAAGTGACAAGTTTCTTGCTTAAGCAATAGCACCTGCAATGCAAGCACACATTAAACAAGCGATTGTACCTCCAATAAGGGCTTTGAATCCCAGTTCGGTGAGGTTTTTTCTTTGTGAAGGAGCAAGCTGACTGATACCACCAATTTGGATCCCAATTGATGCAATATTTGCAAATCCACACAAAGCATAAGTAGTAATCAAAATTGATTTCGGATCTGAAATCAAGCCATCTGTTTTCATTTTACCAAAAGTGATATATGCCTGAAATTCATTGATGATGGTTTTTTCTCCCAGTAATTGTCCAACTGATACCATGTCTTGTTGATTAACTCCTATTACCCATGCAATGGGGGAGAATAAATATCCGAGTAACATTTGAAATGAAAGCGTTTCATATCGGCCGTTGCTAAAGTTATTGACCAAAGTATTAATACCCGTAAATCCGCCAATATATCCGAGCACAGCATTCAATACGTACATTAAAGCGGTAAAGACAATAAGGATTGCACCTACATTAACCGCTAGTTTCAATCCGTCTGTGGTACCCATTGAAATTGCGTCTAAAGCATTGTCGCCAAATTTTTCCTTACTCAAGACAATGTTTTGATCGATGGGTTCTGTTTGTGGGAATAGCATTTTAGCGCATACTATCGCAGCCGGTGCACTCATGATGGATTGGCTAAGCATATGCAATGCGAAATAATGTTGCTGTACTGGATCATTTCCTCCAAGAAATCCAATGTATGCAGCCAAAACAGAGCCTGCTGTATTTGCCATACCACCAACCATGATACAAAGAATCTCACTTCTGTTCATCTTCTCCAAAAAAGGCCTAACCATTAAGGGTGCTTCGGTTTGTCCCAA
>CAMDFC010000069.1 GCA_945897185.1 Chitinophaga pinensis
TAGAAGAGCTCAATTTAAAAAAAAAACACTACGTTATGGTTTTTAGACTACTGATTTTGTAGATAGTTTATTTACAAACCCGTTAATAATGTTTTTGTTTGTGGTCCAGCATTAAAAAGCAGGTCTAAAATGGACAAATTGGGCTTGAAGCCAATTTTATCCTCAAAAACCTGAGGATATTTCAAATACCCTAAAACGGCATCTTCAGTATAATTATTGGGCAAATATTGCTCAATTGGGGCATCAGAAGCCAAATTTTCAGATCCTCTGTTTTCGCTACTTATTGAAATTTCTAGTTTAAGCTTCTTTAGTACCCACTGAAGACAGATTAAATTCCATTCAAAAAGTGAATCTGGTTTCTTTTCATACATCGTTAATAATTCATCTTTGTAATACATAAAAAAAGGAGAATTACCATAAACCGTAGTTAGGGTTCTATAGTGATCTCGACTCCATTCAGTTTTATAATCTATCTGAATTTCTTTATAGGGTAGGTTTACAGACCGACCTCCTACTATAGGAATTGACAACTGTATAATCCCATTTGCACCTGCTATTATTGCTCTATTTCTAAAAGTAGATCTCTTAAATAGAGATACTTCATCAAATATGATTTTGGGCTGAGCAATTAGTTCAGCAAAAACAGGGATACATGGGAAGTAATATAAGGTTGACATAATTCGAAAATCACCAAGAAAAAACCACCCTATTTGGATGGTTTCTTACAGCACGCCGGAAGTTTGTCATAGGCATCTTTTGCTGCCTTAATTTCTTCGGCGTCATAGCCAACATTCGCTATGGCAGTCTTGATATTGTTGAGGTTCGTTCTGTCAGTTAAGTAAGTGACAACCGTCTTTTTTTGTTTTGGATTGACAACCACTTTTGTAACTCCCTCCTCATATTTCAAATAATCTTCAATCTTATTTTTACACATATCACACTGTACAGAAGGAGTATTGATGGTTACCGTAATTGGCTTTTTTTGTTGTGCATTCGCACCCACTGCAAAACCAAGCATCAAAAGCAAGATGAATTTTTTCATAATGAATAATTTAAATAAAGTTAGTCTATCTGCCCCATCCTGCAGGATCCTGGCTCCATTTTAACAAGGTGTTTTGGTCTTCTAACGCAACCAATCCTTTTTCAACAGCCAAAGAAATTAAGGTCTGATAATTAGTCAACGAAATAAACTTCACCCCTGCTGCTTCACAGGCCTTATCTGCTACTTCAAATCCATAATTAAATATAGAAACCATCCCAACCACTTCTAATCCTGCAGCTCTAACTACATCAACCACTTGTAAGCTACTCTTACCTGTAGAAATCAAATCTTCGATAATTACAGTCTTCATTCCTTTCTCATAATATCCCTCAATTTGATTACCTAGTCCGTGTTCCTTAGGTTTTGGACGCACATAGATAAAAGGCAGTTTCAATTGATCAGCAGACATCGCACCCCAGGCAATTCCTGCAGTGGCAACACCTGCAAACAATTCTGCCTCGGGAAATTGTTCAAAAAGCACATTGCACATTTCACTTTTGATGAAGTCACGCACATATGGATAGCCCAATACTTTTCGGTTGTCGCAGTAAATAGGGCTCTTCCAACCGGAAGCCCAGGTAAATGGTTCTTTGGGGTTCAATTTAACTGCATTAACTTGTAGTAGTTTTTCGGCGACTGTTTTTTCGTTTGTCATTGTACAAAAATGAAACAAGCCAACCAATTTTAGAAATTAAGTTATGTACATCACTATCCACGAACCTTCTGGCCTGTTAAATCTGACCTCTGAAAGTGAATTCAAAGATTATATTAAAGACAAAATGGTGGTTGAGGCAGCAGGTGGATTGATTTTTAATGCAAATCAAGAGTTATTATTGATTTTTAGAAAAGGATTTTGGGATTTACCCAAAGGGAAGGTAGACGAAGGTGAGTCACTTGATGAATGTGCATTGAGAGAGGTTAATGAAGAAACAGGTTTAAGTAACTTGAAATTAGTGAAGTACCTAACCACTACTTACCATACCTATACCATAAATCAACAAGCCATTTTAAAACCCTCACACTGGTATTTAATGGAGCAATTGGGTACTGAACAACTTGTGCCTCAAACTGAAGAGGACATAACTGCAATAGGATGGTTCAACAAAGAAAAAGCCAATTTATTACTAAATGAAATGTACCCGACCATCAGGATGCTTGTTGAGCTATACTTTTAGCAACTAACTCAGGTAAAAACAAAGAAGCATCACCTCCATTTCGAATGATATCCCGCACAATGGTGGATGCTACTGAAGTATATTTGGGCTCACAGGTTAAAAAAACAGTTTCAATGCTGGGATCTAAGGTTCTGTTTGCGTCTGCAATGGTTTTTTCGTATTCAAAGTCGCTTACATAACGAATTCCACGAAGAATATGATGAGCTTCTACTTGTTTACAATATTCAACTGTCAAGCCCTCAAAAACAGCAGCTGAAATTTTTTCTTCCCCCTTAAATATTTCCTCAATCCATGTTTTTCTTTGCTCTGCACTGAACATTGGCGCCTTAGATGTATTAATGCCAATTGCAACAATGATTTTATCGAACAAGGGTAATGCTCTTTTGATTACATCTACATGCCCAAGCGTTATCGGATCGAATGTTCCTGGAAAAACACAGATTTTTTGCATGTTGGTTGTTTTAGGTAGACACTTCCTTTCTACCAGAAAGCAAATATAAGACCGCCATTCTTACTGCAACGCCATTTTCTACTTGATCAAGGATAATGGATTGTCCGCTATCTGCCACATCAGAATCTATTTCCACTCCCCTATTTATTGGTCCGGGATGCATGATTAGAATATCTTTTTGTAATCCTGACAATAATTGTTTTGTGATTCCAAATGCCTGGTTATACTCTCTTAAAGATGAAAACAAAACTTGGTTTTGTCTTTCCAATTGTATCCTTAAAACGTTGGCTACATCGCACCATTCCAACGCCTCTTTAACGTTATAAGTTATATTTACTGGAAATGATTCGGTGATGTATTTGGGTATTAAAGTAGGCGGACCTGCCAATGTTATTTCAGCTCCCATTTTGGTGAGTAAATAAATATTACTCAATGCCACCCTAGAATGCATGATATCGCCAATAATAGCCACTTTTTTGCCTTTAAGCGACCCCAATTTCTCAGTTATGCTAAGTGCATCTAACAAAGCCTGGGTGGGGTGTTCATTGATTCCGTCTCCAGCATTGATAATTGCAGCCGGAATGTGGTTAGACAGGAAATGTGGAGCTCCGGTAGCGCTGTGCCTCATTACAACCATGTCTACTTTCATCGAAAGTATATTGTTGACCGTATCCAAAAGTGTCTCTCCCTTGGAAACTGAAGAACTATTGGCAGAAAAATTGATGGTGTCTGCACTCAATCTCTTTTCAGCCAATTCAAAAGAAATTCTAGTGCGTGTGGAGTTTTCGTAAAAGAGGTTGACAACCGTAATGTCCCTCAATGAAGGAACTTTCTTGATTGGTCGTTGGAGAACTTCTTTAAATTGTTTGGCAGTATCTAATATTAGATTAATATCCTCTGGTAGGAGGTCTCTAATGCCAAGCAAATGTTTTGAACTAAGGTGCATTAGGAGGCAAAGTTATAGGATTGACTTAAAAAATGCCAATAAATTTTATTTATTAAATACTGTCATACAAAACCACCTGTTTATCCGCTCCCCAGTACACTTTTACCTTTTGAGTTACAATGGAATCAATTGATTTCCCAACATAATCAGGTTGGATAGGTAGGTCACGGCTGAATTTTCTATCCACCAAAATGCAAAGTTCTACTTTCTGAGCTCTTCCATGATCCAATAAAGCATCCATTGCCGCCCTGATTGTTCTACCAGTATACAACACATCATCAATCAAGATTACCTTTTTTTTCTCAATGGAGAAAGACAATTCAGTAATGCTAGGAATATGAATTTGGCCCCTGAAATCATCTCGGTAAAAAGTAATATCCAACTTGCCGTATTCTACCTTTACTTCGGGATGTATTTCCTTGATGTATTGGGTGATAAAATCACTTAACGCAATTCCTCGAGGTTGTATCCCGATAATGCAAGTATCTGTAAAAGGATAATGGTTTTCAATAAGTTCATGTGCTAACCTTTTCAAGGTCAACATCAATTGCTTTTCTTCCATTATGGTATTAATTCCCTTCATGATAATTAAACTATTATAAATATAGTGTTTTCAAAAGCGTAAAGACTAATCCTCCTGCAAAAATGGGTATTTATAATCTTTGGGAGCATCAAAAGTCTCTTTCACTGTTCTAACGCTCAACCACCTGTAGAGGTTCAACATGAAACCAGCTTTGTCGTTTGTACCTGAAGCTCTTCCACCTCCAAAAGGCTGCTGACCAACAACTGCACCTGTAGGTTTATCATTGATGTAGAAATTACCTGCCGCATGTTTGAGTGCCAAAGTAGCCTCATCAATTGAAGCGCGGTCACTGGATATGATTGAACCTGTTAGTGCATAGGGTGATGTTTCATCAACCAGCTTCAACGTTTCACTGAATTTTCTCTCAGGATATACGTAAATGGTTAACACCGGACCAAAAATTTCCTCACACATTGTAGTGTATTTTGGATCAGTTGTTTCAATAACAGTCGGTTGTATAAAATAACCCAAACTCTTATCGCAATTACCACCTGCAACAATCTTTGCTTTTGATGAACGCTTTGCTTTGTCTATATATGCCTTGATTTTATTGAACGAATTTTCATCAATAACGGCATTGATAAAATTACCCATGTCTTCTACAGAGCCCATTTTAAAACTGTTGATTCCAGCAACTAATTTTTTGCGTATCGCTGAAGCCAGGTTAGAAGGAATATAAGCACGAGAAGCCGCAGAACATTTCTGACCTTGATATTCAAAAGCACCCCTCAATAAGGCCGTCGACACTAAATCTACATCTGCTGATGGATGAACCATTATAAAATCCTTTCCGCCTGTTTCTCCAACAATTCTTGGGTAGGTTTTGTAAGATCCCATATTTGCACCAATGGTTTTCCACATTTGGTTAAATACGCCGGTAGATCCTGTAAAATGCACACCAGCAAATTGAGGATGCGAGAAACAGATATCACCCAATACAGGTCCATTTACATAAATCAAATTAATTACTCCATCTGGTAGTCCGGCTTCTTTCATCACCTTCATGAACATCTGTGCAGAATACACCTGTGTGTTTGCACATTTCCAAACAACAGTATTTCCGCATAATGCTGCTGAAGCTGGTAGGTTACCGCCAATGGCAGTGAAATTAAATGGTGTTATTGCCAATACAAAACCTTCTAAAGGACGGTACTCCAATCTGTTGTGCATTCCGGGTGCACTGATAGGTTGTTGTTTATAAATTTCACCGAGAAAATGGACATTGTACCTTAAAAAATCAATTAACTCACAAGCTGCATCAATTTCAGCTTGGTATACATTTTTACTTTGCCCTAACATGGTAGTTCCATTCATATAGGGCCTGTATCTGCCTGCAATTAAATCAGCTGCTTTTAAGAATATAGCAGCTCTGCTTTCCCAAGGCATCGCTTCCCAAGAAATCTTTGCTGTTAATGCAGCATTGATAGCCATTTTTACATGCTTTGCGTCTCCTTGATGAAAGTAACCAAGAATATGTTTTTTCTCGTGAGGCGGGCGAATTGCGATTTTATTTCCAGTTTTAATCTCCTTGCCACCAATATGCATTGGTATATCAATTTGAGTAGACTTTAACTCAGTCAATACTTCTTTTAATCTAACTCTCTCCGGTGTAACAGGTGCATAAGTAAGTACCGGTTCGTTGATTGGCATCGGTAAACTATAGTGTCCATTATTCATAGTAAATAATTTTTATTTTATTAGGTTACATTTTCTTTTTCCATCATTAGAAAAGCCTTGATAAAACCATCAAGATCTCCATCCATCACTGGTTGAACATTACCCACCTCAAAATCAGTTCTATGGTCTTTAATCATTTTATACGGATGAAAAACATAGCTTCTAATCTGGCTTCCCCACTCTATCTTTTTCTTTGAAGCATTGCTGGCATTTTTCAATTCTTCACGCTTTCGCAACTCTTCTTCGTAAAGCTTACTTTTCAACATTTTGAGTGCCTTCTCTCTGTTTTCTCCTTGTGTTCTTGCTTGCTGACATTCTACAATAATGCCACTGGGTAGGTGTTTTAAACGCACAGCCGTTTCTACCTTGTTTACGTTCTGACCACCTTTACCACCTGACCTATAAAAATCCCATTCAAGATCAGCTGGTCCAATTTCAATTTCAATGGAATCGTCTACAAGTGGGTATACATAAACTGAGGCAAATGAAGTATGCCTTCTTGCGTTGCTGTCGAAAGGTGAGATCCTAACCAAACGGTGAACGCCATTTTCAGCTTTCAAAAAACCATATGAAAAGGACCCTTCAAATTGTAAAACAGCGGACTTAATACCTGCACCATCACCATCTTGCCAATCCAACTCGGTAACAGTCCATCCTTGCTTTTCGCCATACATTCTATACATCCGTACAAGCATTTCAGCCCAATCTTGACTTTCCGTTCCACCTGCTCCACTGTTAACTTGCAATACCGCAGGTAATTCATCCTCTGGTTGATTCAAGGTACTTTTGAATTCGGTTTCATCCAAGGCTATAACGGCTTTTTCATTGGCTCGCTTTACCTCTTCTTCCGTACATTCTCCCTCTTTCAAAAAATCAAATAAAATTGAAAAATCATCAACAGCAGATGCTGTTGAACTATACAGATTCAACCAATACTCGTTGAGTTTGGTATTTTTTAGGATTTCTGTTGCGCGTTTATTGTCATCCCAGAAACCGGGAGAAAGCGACTTTTGTTTGTCCTCTTTTACTTTATATAGTCTGTTCTCAACGTCAAAGAAACCTCCTCAAGACGGAAAGACGGTCCTTCATAGTTTTTAATTGCTCAATTGTCATATGACAACAAAAATAATTGAATTCAATGAATCTAAATTCAAAATAATCCCAAAAGAGAACCATATGGTAAATCAATTGTTAGTTGGGAATGATACAAGCCTATAATTTTCTATTTTCTTGGCAATTATTTCCTGAAAAAGGCACTTACGAAAAAGGAGAAAGACCAAAATCAGGGACTTACAAAATTGGATCGACTGATTCTAGAAATGAGATGAATGTTGAAATGAATTGGGTTACATTAGAAAATCAAGCCTTTTCTTACATATACAGTTTGATAGCAGATGGGGATTTTCACTACCCTGGGGATGGACATATAGCTGAAAAAGCGAAAGTCAATTTTATTGACAGCATCAGCTTTGAAATTCTATTTCTACTAACAGAAGATCAGACCTTGAAAGTGATGCATGAAATCATGCCAAATGGTTACTTAAAAGTGACTGAAGACGGATACATGGAAAATGGAACAATGTATAAAAATACTTCATTGTACCACAAACAAATGAGTGTGTTACCCTATTCTTCATCAGTTTCTGGAGCAGTAATAAGGCCGACTGAAGAAGGAATGATTAGGCACAAGTCGCTAACTGCCATGGAGGAACAAACCAATATGCAGTTAACCCAAATCAGGCAACAAATTGAACTTTTGGCTTTACAAGCACAAGAAATACAAAGAAGAAAAGATTTGTCAATATTAATTTACAGTGCAAAACTAAATTTTACACCAGTAATTGGTCAGACCTACTATTTATACGAAAAGAAAAATGGCGATCATTTTCTTTCACTGGTAAGCCCTAAAGAATGGGGAGCAAATGGTCCTTTTAAAAAAGCCATTGCAACAGTAAAACTATTGGCAGACCATACCTGGATGGAATTGAATTAAAAATTAGTTATAACAAAAAAAGCCCTGAAAAGGGCCTTTTTTTATTTTGAATAGTAGATCTTATTTCACTTCTTCAAATTCTGCATCGGTTACATTCTCAGCACCAGCTTGTGATCCTGCATCAGCTCCAGGCTTTTGTGCACTAGCATCAGGGGCACCTTGGGTTGAGTTGTACATATCCTGACTTGCTGCCAACCAAGCATCATTCAATTCTTTGGTTGCGGCTTCAATTGCAGGCAAATCTTGCGTTTTGTGTACTTCTTTTAGCTTATTCAAAGCGCTTTCAATTACTGCTTTTTTCTCAGCAGGAATCTTCTCGCCAAATTCAGCCAATTGTTTTTCTGTTTGGAAAACAAGACCATCAGCAGCATTTAGTTTTTCTACGCGTTCACGTTCTGCCTTGTCTGTAACTTCATTGGCTTTTGCCTCTGCTTTCATTTTTTCAATCTCTTCTTTGGTCAATCCACTACCTGCTTCTATTCTGATTTTTTGTTCTTTTCCTGTTCCTTTGTCTTTTGCACTTACATTCAACATCCCGTTTGCATCGATGTCGAAAGTAACCTCAATTTGAGGAACCCCACGAGGAGCTGGTGGAATGTTATCCAAATTGAAAATACCAAGGGTTTTGTTTTGATTGGCCATTGGTCTTTCTCCTTGAAGTACATGAATTTGAACACCAGGTTGGTTATCGGAAGCAGTTGAGAAAGACTCAGACTTCTTGGTTGGAATGGTTGTATTTGATGGAATCAAAACAGTCATAACACCACCCAAAGTCTCTATACCCAAGCCCAATGGAGTAACATCAAGCAAAAGCACATCTTTCACTTCTCCGGTAAGTACTGCACCTTGAACACCCGCACCAATTGCTACAGCCTCATCAGGGTTAACACTTTTATTTGGCTTTTTTCCGAAGAATTTTTCTACAATTTCTTGTACTTTAGGTATTCTGGTAGAACCTCCAACAAGAATGACTTCATCAACCTCAGAGGCATTGATACCAGCATCTTTAAGTGCTTGGGCACAAGGTTTAAGACAACGCTCAAAAAGACTATCTGCAATTTGTTCAAACTTTGAACGCGTAAGTTTCTTAACCAAGTGTTTTGGAACTCCATCAATTGCAGTAACGTAAGGGAGATTAATTTCTGTTTCAGAAGCAGAAGAAAGCTCAATTTTGGCTTTTTCAGAAGCTTCTTTCAAACGCTGAAGTGCCATTGGATCTTTTCTAAGATCAACATTTTCCTCTTTTTGAAACTCCTCTGCTAACCAGTCCATAATCACTTTATCAAAATCATCACCACCAAGGTGGGTATCCCCATTGGTAGATTTCACTTCAAATACACCATCGCCTAATTCTAGTACAGACACATCAAAAGTTCCACCACCAAGGTCAAATACAGCTATTTTGCTTTCCTGGTTTTTTTTATCCAATCCGTAAGCAAGTGCAGCAGCCGTTGGTTCATTGATGATACGCCTTATAGTCAATCCAGCAATCTCACCCGCTTCTTTTGTAGCCTGACGCTGAGCATCATTAAAATAAGCAGGAACAGTTACAACTGCTTCATTTACCTCATAACCAAGATAATCTTCCGCAATTTTCTTCATTTTCTGAAGCACCATTGCACTGATTTCTTGTGGAGTGTAAAGACGACCATCTATATCTATTCTTACCGTATTGTTGTCGCCCTTGGCAACCTTGTAACTCCAATGTTTGATTTCTTCTGTAACCTCATCAAAACGGCGACCCATAAATCGCTTTACACTCGAAATGGTATTAATAGGGTTGGTAATGGCCTGTCGCTTTGCAGGGTCGCCTACTTTGCGTTCTCCATTTTTTAGGAAAGCCACAACACTTGGAGTAGTTCTTCTTCCTTCGTCGTTAGCTATAACAACAGGTTCGTTGCCTTCCATAACTGACACACAACTGTTGGTTGTTCCTAGGTCGATTCCAATGATTTTTGCCATAGTTTTCAATTTAGATAAACCATAGGTGCAAGAGATATGCCGAGACGAAAATCAGGTAATCTTGTCAGTTTTTGGGGTAATTACATGACAAACAGTGATTTGAAACTAATATTTTCTTCCAAAATGACATAAAATATAGCACAACAATGAATATTAAGGAGTCTTCTTTGACAGTATATTGTCTATAATCTGCTCGGCATGTGTCCTAGAGTTTTCAATAAACCATTTATTGGTCTTCATTCCTCCACAAATAACTCCAGCCAAATAGACGTTTTCTACATTAGTTTGCATGGTTTCTGGGTCATGTACAGGAGTCTTAAATTCGTCATCCCCCAATTGAATACCCATCTTTAACAAAAAATCAAAATCAGGTAAATAACCGGTCATCGCCAATACAAAATCATTTTTGAGGGTAAGAACACCGTCTTCGGTTTGCACATCAACTTCAGTCTGTCTTATTTCTTTGATGGAAGCGTTGAAAAAAGCTTTTATGGCGCCTTCTTTTATTCGATTTTCCACATCAGGTTTTATCCAATATTTGACTGACTCCCGAATCTGTTCATCTCTTATAACCATGGTTACCTGTGCCCCTTTTCGCCATGTTTCCATTGCGACATCTACGGCAGAATTAGCAGCTCCCACAACCACAATATCCTGCCCATAAAAAATATGTGCTTCTTTATAGTAATGATGAACTTTTGGCAAATCCTCTCCCGGTACATTCATTAGATTAGGAAGGTCATAAAAACCTGTAGCAATTATGATGTGCTTAGCATTTAACTGGCGCTTTGGTGTAGTTAGTAAAAAAGAATTACCCTTTTTTACTACTGATTCTACATTTTCATAAAGTGACAACTTAAGCTTCCAATGCATGGCTACCCTTCTATAATACTCAAGTGCTTCAGAACGGGTGGGCTTATGAGAATGAGAGATGAATGGAACATCGCCAATTTCCAATCGATCTGAAGTTGAAAAGAAAGTCATATTTAAAGGATAATTGTACAGAGAATGAACCAAAGGGCCCTTATCAACAATTAAATA
>CAMDFC010000070.1 GCA_945897185.1 Chitinophaga pinensis
CTCACACCATTGAATGCAATACTATCCTTACCATCAAATTGATAGGGTCTTAAGGTAATAGCATTGTTAAGCCAAGTATAAAAGACATTGAATTCAACTTTTAAACGATCACTTGCTTTCCAAACAATACCCATTTCAAGATTCCATGCGTACTCTGAAGTTAAATTGGGATTGGGTACAGTCAAGTTGCCTGGAATACTCTCAAATAATTTTCCTACATCATCCACGTTGGGCATGCGATAGCCTGTTGAAAAATTTCCGTTGAGCTGTAGTTTGTCACTGGGTCGATAAACAATACCAAGATTGCCAGTTAAACCACCATCTTTGATATTGGTTTTTTGATAAGGGAATTTAATAAACGTTGTATCAAAGTTGGCATTGATCTGATTATAACTGTATCGCAATCCAGTCAACAATGTTACTTTTTCACGCAAATTTATTTTGTAGCTTCCATAAACTCCTCTGGTTTGCCAGCGACTGTTGTTGGGATATCTGCTTACAAAGGGACTCACTGCTTCGGTGTTGATATTTGTTCTTGAGCCGACTGACCCAACCTGATTGAACACATACTCAAACCCATAGAAGAAGGAGCCTTTGCCAATCTTCTTTTGCGCATCCCAATTTAGGTTATACGCATCTACGCTTTCTGATTGGACGTTTCGTGTTGTTGTTGATCTTGCACGATCAATTCTGCTTTCAGCATAATTCTGATATCCGATGACCAATCTAGCGCCATCAGAGAGCATACGTTTTTTATTATCGGTCAGTGTTAATGAATGCATTCGCCACAACATAGGCCCATAGCTCCATTCGGCAAAACGCAGCTTGTTATTCCTGTATTGAATTAAACGATCATAGCGTGGGGCTTCTCCAGTACCTGCATAGGTAAATGAATAAGTCAGATCAATGTTATCATTTAATCTATACCTCACTTTCTGCAATAAATTCAATTGCTCATATCCTGAAAAACGCTGTACCCTTGGATTGTTGTTGGCGACAAGGCTGTCGATATTGTTGATGCGCTCAACATATTCTTTTCTTAAATATGAATCCGGACCATGAATGCCCATTTTCAAATCATCGTACTTGCTGTAAGTAAAGGAACTTACAAATGCCCATCTTCCCTTTGATATGTTTAAATCAGTATGAAATGTATTTTCTTTATTGGCAGTAGCGTATCTAACTGTGGAGCTGCCTTTGATTTGTAATTTTTTTGTTTCTGCAAAAACAGGAGTAAGCGTATGAAAATCCATCACTCCACCAATCGCATCGCTCCCGTAGATCAAGGAACCCGGACCAAAAACGACTTCTGCTCCTTCTAAGCTGAGGGGATCAATGCTGATGATGTTCTGGATATTTCCACTTCTGTAAATAGCGTTATTCATGCGCACTCCATCGACTACCATGAGAACTCTATTTGTTGCAAATCCACGGATCATGGGACTTCCTCCGCCTAACTGACTTTTTTGTATGAAAACACTACCAATTTGTCCCAATAGATCTGCTGTTGTTTGTGGGTTCCTTAAACGGGCATCCCGGAGGTTGACTTTTTCAATCATATTAGGGACTTCCTTCCTGTTTTGCTCCCATTTGTTGAAGGAGATCACTACCTCATCCAAATCAACTACCGTGCTGTCTTTTTTTTGTCCAATTGCTGTATTGATAAAAAACAAATGAGTCAAAAAAAGGAAAAATATGTTTAGTGGGGAAGACATCTAAATAACGGGTATTGTTGTTTGATTTTTGTCAAGCAAAGTTAATCATCTCTTCACATCAAATAACCCTTATCTCTATCGTCATATACTTTTCTGATGTAATTTTATTGAAATTTCATTTATGTATCGGTTATTCTTGTTTTTCGTCCTTTTTACAGCATCAAATGCAATTGCTCAAACTTCTAATTTGGTAGTATCCGGACCAATGCTTGGGCACACAGAACTACGTACTAGTAAAGTTTGGGTTGAGTTGAAGCCAAATGTAAAAGGGGTAAAGTTGATATACAATGAAGTAGCAGATACCAAAGCAACTGGTACAGCAATTCAATCTGTCATTTCAAATCTATATACCAATACCATCACTTTTGAATTAATAGATTTAAAACCAGCTACTGATTACGTTTATCAACTGATCAGTTCGGATAATAAAACTATTGCAACTGGTAAACTGCGAACACAATCATTATGGCAGTGGAGAACAACTCCTCCTGATTTTTCTTTCTTAGCTGGCAGCTGCACCTACTTTAACGAACCCCCTTATGACAGGCCTGGTAAACCTTACGGTGGAGATTCTACCATCTTTACAACCATGGCGAAAGAGAAGTCGGATTTTATGTTATGGTTAGGGGATAACTGGTATACCAGAGAAGTAGATTTTTATAGTGAATGGGGTCTTTACAAAAGGCCATCTACAGATAGAAAAATGCCCATATTGCAAGATTTTTTGAAGTCTATGCCGCATTATGCCATCTGGGATGATCACGACTATGGATGGAATGATGCAGATGGAAGTTACCCGCTAAAGCAAAGCAGTCGAGATGCTTTTAAAGCCTACTGGGCAAATCCAAGCTATGGAGTAAAAGACGACGCTATCTATACAAAATTCACTTGGAATGATGTAGATGTTTTTCTGTTGGATGATCGTTGGTACAGGAGTAACGACAATATGAAAGATAGCATCAATGGCAAGCCTAATCCAGATAAGCAAATGTTTGGTAAAGAACAAATCCAATGGTTGAAAAACGCCCTTGTGCAGAGTAATTCAAATCCGAATATTAACTTTAGAATTATTGCTACTGGTAGTCAAATGTTGAATCACATAAAGCTGTATGATTGTTTTCTAAGATTTCCTGCTGAGTATAATGATATGATAGATTTTCTGACTGATAATAAAATTAATGGGGTTGTTTTTTTTACAGGCGATAGACACCATAGTGAAATCATCAAACGAGACAGAAAAGATGCTTATCCTTTGTTTGATATCACCTCCTCTCCATTAACTTCTGGAACGCATAGTTTTGGGGGAGTGGAAAAAGACAATCCAGACAGGGTTTTGGGAATTGACAAGTTGCAAAACTATACAAGAGTTTCATTCATCGGAAAGTCATCGGATAGAAAAATGCAAGTAGAATTTCTAGGTATCAATGGCGAATTAATCAATTCCTGGTCGATTTCTCAAAAAGAGCTAAAATCACCGAAATAATAATCTAGTTATCCGCTTGTTTAATAGTGGGCCTTTTATCGCTTGGGTCTCTTTTTTCGTAAACCTTGACTGGATTCACGAGTGTAGGTTTGTGTTGGTGTGACCTACTTAGTTCGTATGTATAAATAGCGCGACCAATCTTATCAAAAAATGGAAATCCGACAGTCTCTTCGTCATATTTTGAATCGTTGACAACACCATCACTATTTACATAGATAGTAGCAGATAACATATAGTCGATATTGTTCTTGGTGTCTATTACATAAGACACATCCGTCATAAACCCATAAGCCCATCCTACTTTGTTAAATACCCGAATATGACTTGGAATTTTATGGCTGCTGTCACCAAAGAAAAATTTCACATAACTGTCGTAAAATAGTTCACTATCGTATTTTGGATAGTTGGTCTCTGATGGGTATTGAGACATATACTGTAGTAAAAAAAGTCGATCTTCTTCAGTAAGGTTAAAACGACTCTTTTTTTCAACACTTTTTGGAAATACAACCGACTGAATCATCTTTCTCATGTCTTCAAGAGACATGTTGTTGTGTTTTGTAAAATCAAATGGTGCTTTAACCAATATGTCTTCTCTGTTGATATGTGCATTTCCAATCAATATGGGTGATGGAAACTGAAAACTATCTGTATTGTATTTTGGAGCTTGGACATAGGTTGCATTTCCAGATGCATCTAAAAATTGAATCCCGTTGGTATGCCTATTTTGTTCTTCAGTGTAACCCATGAACTGTCTAGTAATCCTGGTTGAGGTATAGCCTTTCTTGATTAGTTTCTTGTTGATTTGTTCTTGTCCGACAAATTGATACATCCTGTTGTATGGATCATTTTCAGAAATCAAGAAAGCGCGCTTGATGAAATGCGCAATACTCGGAAAACTGTTTTCTGCACTCGAATCGTTTGTCATGGCGACTTGTCTTTCATAGCTACTGTCATATTTCATTCGCGTATTCTTGTTGACACCAGGCTTATTCATTTCCTGAAGTTTTTCCAATGATAAAAAAGCCAATGGCATTTTGACCATAGAAGCAGGGTTGAAATACAAATCAGGGGCAACATTAAAATGGTAATTGGTAAAACTTGGTTTCTCTTTTTTATCGCGGTCTATTTGAGTATAGATGATTTGAATACGGTGTTGGTCTAGGATGTTTAAGGCGGATTTAGTAGTGCTGTCCTGGATGTCATTTAATATTTCCTTCAGCAAACTGTCTGTCTTTGTCTGACCTTGTATTTCTGTACAAGTCAAAAAAGATACTGTTAAAACCAAGAAGGCTAATCTTGTTATCATTAAATGTGCTTTATTCTTAATAAATTTATGTCAATATAAAAGGAGTACAAAATGAGAGAATTAAAATTCTGGAAAATCTTAATTTGCTGTTTCGGTCTTCTGCTCCGTGTAAACGGACAGCAAATCGATACTGAAGAGAAATTATACAGACCAGCATTCCATTTTACTCCTCCTGCAAATTGGATGAATGACCCAAATGGTATGTTCTTCTTAAATGGAACCTACCATTTGTATTACCAGCACAATCCTTTCGCATCTGTTTGGGGTCCCATGCATTGGGGACATGCCACTAGTAAGGATTTGGTGCATTGGGAGCACCAAAAAATTGCTTTATATCCTGATCGTTTAGGTACAATTTTTTCAGGATCAATTGTGGTAGATCATAACAATTCATCCGGTTTTGGTAAAGATGGAAAAGTGCCAGTTGTTGCAATTTATACGCAACACGACCAAGAGGGGGCGGACAAAGGGAAAATTGATTTTCAAACACAGGGCATTGCATATAGTTTGGATGAGGGTTACACGTGGACCAAATACGAATCAAATCCAGTTCTAAAAAATCCAGGCATCAGAGATTTTAGAGATCCTAAAGTGTTTTGGCACGAAGAATCAAAAAAATGGATTATGACGCTTGCAGTTCTGGATCGAATACATTTTTATACTTCTGCTAATCTAATTGCATGGGAAAAACTCAGTGAATTCGGTGATAAATCAGGTGCCCATGGTGGCGTATGGGAATGTCCGGATTTGTTTCCTTTAGAATACAAAGGAAAACAAGAATGGGTGCTGTTGGTAAATATGAATCCTGGTGGTCCAAACAAAGGTTCAGCAACACAATATTTTGTTGGCAATTTTAATGGAAAAACTTTTCGTCCAAATTCACCAAACACCAAATGGGTTGACTATGGTCCCGATGAATATGCCGGTGTTACATTTTCTAATACCAAAAATCAAACTATCTTTTTGGGCTGGATGAGCAACTGGAATTATGCCAATACAGTCCCAACACAAAAATGGCGAAGCGCTTGTACATTTCCCAGAAAACTGAGTTTGTACAAACAGGATGGTGAATATCTTCTTGCGTCTTCTCCTTTTTTGGTAAATCCACAACTTTTCTCTGAAATAAGAAACAAGCAATCTAATGCAATACCACAGTATATCACATTGAATCATTTGGATAGTGAAAAAGACTTTTCAATTACCATCGGTAATAAGGCAAATCAAAATGTGGTAATCAACTATGATGCGAAATTGAAAGAGTTTCAAATTGATCGTTCAAAGTCAGGTATTATCAATTTTGATAAAGGATTTTCAGGAATTATAAAGGCACCAAGATTTTCTACATCCAAATGGATGGATGTCAAGTTGGTTATCGATAAAACCTCAGTTGAGGTTTTTGCTGATAATGGACTCACTGTGATGACTGCAATCTTTTTCCCAACTGCTCTCTTTGATACCATTCAATACCAACTTCCGGAGGGTTCGAGTAGGCGTGCTTACGTCCTAAATTAAGGGAGAACTAATCTTGTTTTTGGGTATATTTGGTTAACCCCTTAAACAAGTGCACATGCAAGCCCTACTTGGTGTAATTTTTCATTTTATTGGAGGATTTGCTTCTGGAAGTTTCTATATGCCTTATAAAAAAGTGAAGGGCTGGAATTGGGAGAGTTTTTGGATTGTCGGAGGTATGTTTTCCTGGTTAATTGTTCCTCCAGTTGCAGCGTATTTAACTATACCTGGTTTTGTTGAAATCATCCAAGGTACTTCGGGTTCAATTTTATTGCTTACTTATTTCTTTGGTGTATTGTGGGGTGTAGGTGGACTAACCTATGGTTTAGGTGTTCGTTATTTGGGTGTCTCTTTGGGCAGTAGCATCATCTTGGGATTGTGCATGGTCTTTGGCGCTTTAATTCCTGCATTGTATTATGATGTAAATTCAGTCGAAGGAAAAGACACATTCTCTGAAATGGTAAATAGCAGTTGGGGATTGACTGTTTTAGGTGGTTTGTTACTTTGTGTAATTGGTATTGTGGTGAGTGGTAAGGCTGGTGTGATGAAAGAAAAAGAAATGAAATCGGTGTCTGCCGAATACAAATTTGCACTGGGTATGACGGTCGCGATTGTCTCAGGAATTTTAAGCGCTTGTTTTAACTTCGGATTAGAGGCGGGCCAATCCATGTCTCAAGTTGCAAATGCAGTTTGGGTTTCATCACATCCAGGTGAGGGGGAGTTTTTGTATCGAAATAATGTAGTGTATGTAGTTCTACTTTGGGGCGGACTCACAACCAATTTTTTTTGGTGTATGATTTTAAATTTTCAAAACAAAACTTTTGGAGATTATACCAATAAAAAAACTCCTTTGTTGAAAAACTATTTGTTCTCTGCTTTGGCGGGTACAATGTGGTTTTTACAATTTTTCTTTTATGGAATGGGAGAAAGTAAATTGGGAAATGGTGCAAGCTCTTGGATTCTACACATGGCATTTATTATCTTAGTTGCCAATGTATGGGGTTTAGTACTTAGAGAATGGAAAGGTGTTGGTAAGAAAACCAATACAACGATTATTGTAGGCATTGCAATCATTATCTTATCGGTGTTAGTAGTAGGATATGGAAATAGTCTACACAATTAAATTTTAATAGGACTGGGTATGAAAGAGTTTAAGCATGCGAGTTATTTATGGGATGATGCAATGGCAAAATCATTGGAGGGTGATGAAGTCGCTTTGCTGGTTTATCGCTCCAATTTGTTAGGTGCAGATTTAAGATTGACAAATTATGGGGGAGGGAATACATCCTGTAAGCTGATGGCCAAAGATCCACTGACTGGAAACGAAGTTGAAGTTATGTGGGTGAAGGGTAGTGGTGGAGATTTGGGGACCATGAAAAAAAATGGACTTGCTGCTTTGTATATAGACAGGTTGAGAAGTTTGAAGAATGTATATGGAGGGTTATCAACCGAAGACAGTATGGTAGAATTATTCAACCACTGCATATATGATCTGGCATCCAAAACGCCAAGTATCGATACGCCATTGCACGGCTTTCTACCTTTTAAACATATTGATCATCTTCATCCAGATGCTGCCATCGCAATAGCAGCATCGAAAGATGGAAAAAAAATTACACAAGAACTCTTCAACGGAACAATCGGATGGGTCGATTGGCAACGTCCTGGCTTTGATTTGGGTCTCCAGCTGAAAAAATGTCTTGATGATAGTCCGGGTATTCGTGGAATCATGCTGGGCTCTCATGGTTTGTTTACTTGGGGAGATACTGCACATGATTGTTATCTCAATTCCCTCGAAGTGATTGAAGCTTGTGCTGCTTACATTGATGATAAAATCAAATCAAATGGTATTGTTTTTGGAGGAGCAAAAATCGAATCTTTTGAAAAAAGTAAAAGACTTCAACTGGCTGCACAATTGTCTCCAATTTTAAGAGGGCTCTCTTCTTCGCACAACAATATGGTTGGACATTTTACAGATGATGAAAAAGTATTGGAGTTCATCAATTCGAAAGGCCTACAAAAGTTAGCTCCAATGGGAACCAGTTGTCCTGATCATTTTCTTAGGACCAAAATCAGTCCCTTGGTTTTGGATTTACCAGAAGGAATTCACCTCAGCGATATAGATAAAGTAAAAGAAATATTGTCGCCACAATTTGAAGCTTACCAAACTAGGTATACATCTTATTACAACACATGTAAACACGGAAATAGTCCAGCTATGCGGGATCCGAATCCAGTTGTTATACTTTACCCTGGCGTAGGCATGTTTACTTATGCAAAGGACAAATCGACTGCCAGAATTGCCGCAGAATTTTATTCAAACGCAATCAATGTGATGCGAGGCGCAGAGGCAATTTCATCCTACACTGCGTTGCCGCACCAAGAAGCTTTTGATATAGAGTATTGGCTTTTGGAAGAAGCAAAACTTTTGCGAATGCCTAAACCAAAGACGCTTTCAGGTAAAGTAGCTTTGGTCACTGGAAGTGCGGGAGGAATTGGAAAAGCTGTCGCAAAGAAATATGCTGAAGAGGGTGCATGTGTCGTGCTCACAGATTTAGATAAAGAACGTCTAGAAAAAACACGATTGGAATTTGTTGAAAAATTTGGAAGAGATGCAGTCCATGCTGTTGGGTTTAACATAACAGATAGTGCCAGTATTGTAGATGCATTTGAATCGACTGCATTCGTATTTGGTGGTGTCGATATTGTTGTCAATTCTGCTGGTCTGTCCATCTCAAAATCTATTGAAGAACATACAGAGAAAGATTGGGATCTGTTGTATGATGTGTTGGTAAAGGGACAATTCTTTGTAACCCAAGCTGCAGTAAAAATTATGCGCAAGCAAGCAAGTGGTGGAGATATCATCAATATTGTAAGTAAAAATGCATTGGTGTCCGGACCAAACAATGCGGGATATGGTTCTGCAAAAGCAGCCCAATTGCATTTAGGTCGACTTAACGCAGCAGAGCTTGGTAAAGATGGAATTAGAGTAAACACAGTGAATCCGGATGCTGTTATAGCAGAAAGTAAAATTTGGGAAGGTGATTGGGCGAAAGGCCGCGCAGAAGCATATGGAATTACTGTTGCTGAGCTACCTGCCTTTTACGCAAAGCGTACACTGTTGAACCAAATTATCTTACCTGAAGATATTGCCAATGCATGTTTCGCGTTTGTCGGTGGCCTATTGGCTAAATCGACTGGAAATGTGATCAACGTAGATGGCGGTATTGCCAATGCTTTTGTTCGCTAAATATAATTGAAGCCATGAGAATCTTACAATCCGACATAGACAATTACAATAGTGATAGTATTAAAGAACATGATAAAAAGTTTAGGTACTCGCTGGATACTGTAAATAGAACAGAAGAAATTATTGCACAGTTGACAAGATTTCAGGTGGCTATCCCGAGTTGGGCACTTGGTGCGGGCGGGACAAGATTCGGAAGATTTTCAATAGGAGGAGAGCCTGCAAATTTGGAACAGAAAATAGAAGATGTAGGGCTCATTCATAAACTGAACAAATCGAGTGGTGCAATATCCCTGCATATACCATGGGACATTCCTACAGATGCTGCTCACATTAGATCACTTGCGCAAGAACATGGTCTGCAGTTTGATGCCATGAATTCAAATACATTTCAAGACCAACAAAACCAACAGCACAGTTATAAATATGGCTCTTTGCAACATGTAGACAAATCCGTGCGTAAACAAGCGATTGCACACAATATGGATGTAATTAAACATGGCATTGATTTGGGGTCAAAATCATTGACTGTCTGGCTCTCTGATGGTTCTTGTTTTCCGGGTCAACTCAATTTTAGAAAAGCATTTCAACATGTGCTTGAAAGTTTAGAAGAAATTTACCAGGTATTGCCTCCAGATTGGAAACTCTTCATTGAATACAAGGCCTTTGAACCTAATTTTTATTCAATGACAGTCGGGGATTGGGGACAGTCCCTGTTGCTGGCAAACAAACTTGGCCCCAAGGCATATACATTGGTCGATTTAGGGCATCACCTACCAAATGCTAATATCGAACAGATTGTATCGTTACTCTTGATGGAGAATAAATTGGGAGGATTTCATTTCAACGATTCTAAATATGGCGACGATGACCTAACCGTAGGATCGATTAGACCGTATCAGCTATTTCTAATTTTCAGAGAATTGGTT
>CAMDFC010000071.1 GCA_945897185.1 Chitinophaga pinensis
TTTTTTGCTTTCTCTAGTTTAGAACCTGCATCTTCACCAACAATAAGGTAGTCGAGTTTTGAGCTTATACCAGAAAGTATTTTACCCCCAAGATCTTCAACCATTACTTCTGCTTCAGAACGCTTTAGTTGAAACAAAGTTCCAGTAAACAGAAATGTTTTTCCAGAAAGATTTCCGTCGGTTATTTTTTCCTGCTTGATGCTTTTGAGTTGCAGCCCAACTGCTTCAAGTTCTTGCAGCATCTTTATATTGCTTTCCAAATGGAAAAATTGGTAAATACTTTCTGCAACTTTAACACCAACGTCTTCAATGTTTTGCAGTTCTTCTTTTTCTTTGTTGCTGAGGTCTAGTAAGTGATCGACTGCTTGTGCCAATGTTTTAGCAGTTGTTTCTCCCACAAAACGTATACCCAATGCATTGATTAGTCTATATAGGGGTTGTGATTTAGATTTTTCGATGGCTTCTTGAAGATTGGTCACTGATTTTGTTCCAAAGCCTTCCATGCTTTTGAGTTGATCATAGGGTAGGTTGTACATGGATGGAATGTTGGAAAGCCATCCCAAGGTGTGAAATTTTCTAATGTTTGCATCGCCGAGTCCGCGTATATCCATTGCATCCTTGCTGGTGAAATGAATCATGCGTTCTACTACCTGTGCATCACATAACTCGTTCGGGCATCTCCACACTGCTTCTTCAGCTGTCTTGATAAGATTGGTTTTACAAACGGGGCATACAGTTGGAAATTGAATTTCTTTTTCAGTCCCATTTCTTAATTCGCCCAAGGATTTAACAATATATGGAATTACATCTCCTGCTCTTTCCACGAGTAGGGTATCTCCTAAGAGAATATCTTTTTCTTTGATAAAATCTTGGTTGTGGAGTGAGATGGAAGAAACAATAACACCTCCAATTGGCACGGGTTGAATTTTGGCGACTGGAGTTACACTTCCTGTGCGGCCCACTTGAAATTCTACTTGCATGAGTTTACTGGAAGCCTGACGCGCTTTAAATTTATAAGCGATGGCCCAGCGCGGATGGTGGGTGGTCATACCTAATTTTTCTTGCACATCCATAGGGTTCACCTTGATAACCAGACCATCAATTTCATAAGGCAGGTCATCTCTTTTTTCTTCGAAGGTTTTACAGAAATCAATTACACCTTCAATGCCTTTGAAGATTTGTTTTTCTTGAACTGGACTTCTGAATCCAAGTTCCCAAAGCATGTTTAAGGTTGCGGCATGAGATTGAATAGGTAGTTGTTCTGCAAGCTGTCCAGTAAAAGCAAGTTGGTAGATGAATGCTTCAAGATTTCTTTTGCCCACCTGTTTTGCATCTTTTAAACGCAGGGCTCCCGATGCTGCATTTCTGGGATTGGCCAATGGTGGGATATTTTGCTCTAGCAGTTGCTCATTGAAATTTTTGAAGCTATTTTTATTCATTAATACTTCTCCACGTATTTCGGCTTGCTGGATACCATATTTTGAAAACTTCGCAGAGAGTGGAATAGATTTGATTTGTTTGAGGTTAAGTGTAATGTCTTCACCAGCAACGCCATCTCCTCTTGAAGCACCTCTAACAAACAGGTCATTTTCGTAAAGTAGAGAGATACTTGTGCCATCAAATTTGGGCTCTACACAATATTCCAATTTAGTTAGTCCTGATAGCTCCCTTGCTTTCCGGTCCCAATCCAGCAAATCAGCCGCATCATAAGAGTTTTCAAGAGAAAGCATGGGTACCAGGTGTTGAACAGTATTGAATTGTTTGGTAAAACCCGGTCCAACCCTTTGTGTAGGTGAATCAGCAGAAACGTTTGCAGGATTTGCCTTTTCTGTGCTTTCAAGTAATTTATAGAGCCTGTCAAATTCAAAGTCAGACAATAAAGGGTCATTTAATACATAATAACGGTGTTCATGAAACCGAATAATGTCCTTTAACAGGTCAATATGTTGAAGCAAAAAAGTAAAATCTTGATCATGGGCGATCAATTCTTTGCTTTTCTCCTGAAAATGTCTAATTTCTTCTTTGGAATACATCTGTTGCACTTGAATGTTAAAAGTAGAATAATAGATTTTCTTTTGCGTGTAGTAATTTGAAATTATTTTTGTTACAACACGAACAAACCATAAACATACATGAGCGAGGTGCTAAAGTCAAATAATAAAACCAGTGAATTGCAAACGGCAACTAATTTTCAATTTGCAAATTCTGTGGATTGTGTCATTTTTGCCTATGATGGACGCGTTTTAAAAGTTTTATTGATTGAAAGCGACCTACCCGATTACAAGGGCCAATGTTCTTTACTGGGAGATTTATTAAGACCGGACGAGGATTTAGCCGAAGCCTCTCACAGGGTGTTAAGTGAAAAAGTAGGGTTAACAAACGTGTTTTTGGAACAAGTAAAAAGTTTCGGCTCCTTTAAAAGACATCCATCCGGACGGGTAATTACTACTGCTTATTTGGCTTTGGTGAATATCAAAGATGTTCAATTAAACAAGATGGGTAATGCCTTGAGTTGGCATGCTGTTTCCAAAATTAACAGCATGGCGTTCGACCATAAATTAATTTTAGATACCTGTCTTCAGGTCTTGCAAAGAAAAATTCAAGAGGAGCCCATTATTTTTAATTTATTAGAGAAAAGATTTTCGTTGCGCGATTTACAACTCCTGTTTGAGCAAATTCTAGGAATTGAATTTGACAGACGAAATTTCAGAAAGAAATTGTTTACTACTGGGTTACTTACCGATGTGGGCGAAATGGAAAAAGATGTAAAACACAGGCCGGGTAAGCTGTATACCTTCAACCATGAAGCGTATGAGCAAATTAAAAAGAAAAGTTTCGTCGGCATACTTTTTTAATCGCCGGCTTCTCCCCACTCATTTGGCCATTGAACAGTCCCAAACAGCTGATTTTCTTGTATTTTATTAGTACGATTTTAAATTCGTCAAAATATTTATTGATAATCAACTACTTATGAAGGGCCCTTCTAAAAAAGAAAGCTTTTTCGTCTTTTTTGGACTTAGGTTTTACTAGCTTTGCGCTCCCATTATCAATCATGGGTAGCTTTCCGGGATGGCGGAGGCTCTTTCATAACAGGGACGAATGTCCCAAAAAAAACAAAACATGAGTAAATTACATTTCACCACAAAGCATGCAAATGCAGCTTCCGTGCAACGCCACTGGCACATTGTAGACGGAACCAATCAAACTGTGGGACGAATCTGTAGCAAAATTGCTTCAGTATTGCGCGGAAAAAACAAAGCGTATTATTCGCCCCACGTTGATTGCGGAGACTTCATTATCGTAATTAATGCAGAGAAAGTTATTTTCACCGGAAACAAGTTCAGCGACAAGGAATACCAGCACGTAACTGGCTATCCAGGTGGACAAAAAATTGAGATTGCAAAGGACTTGATCAAGCGTAGACCAGAGCAAATTGTAGAAAGGGCTGTAAAAGGCATGTTGCCTAAGAACAGACTTGGTCGTCAGATGTACAAGAAATTGTTCGTTTATGCTGGCGCTGGTCACCCACATTCTGCACAGCAACCAACTCCTTTCAAATTCTAAATAACAAACCATTTTAATTCAACAATAATGGAAAAACAAAAAATCGGACTTGGTCGCAGAAAAGAAGCGGTTACCAGGGTATTTCTCAGCAAAGGGGATGGTAAGATCGTAGTTAACAACCATGATTATAAAGTATATTTCCCACAGATATACTTACAGAACCAAGTGGAGCTTCCACTCATTACAGTAGACGGTGTAGGTAAATATGATATCAAAATCAATGCTGCAGGCGGTGGAAAAAAAGGCCAGGCTGAAGCATCGAAATTAGGTATTGCTCGTGCTTTAATCAACTTGAATCCAGAATTCAAGCCATTATTAAAGGTGCTATCCCTACTTACTAGAGACCCAAGAGGTGTAGAAAGAAAGAAGTTTGGTAAGAAGAAAGCAAGAAGAAGCTTCCAGTTCAGCAAGCGTTAACAGCTATTCCCAATTAAGAATCAAAATATACTTTATACAATGGAAAATAATACTACACTGCAGCAGCAACTTCTTGAAGCCGGTGTTCACTTTGGTCACCTCCGTAAAAAGTGGAATCCTAAAATGTTGCCTTACATTTATGCTGAGAAAAAGGGCATTCATATCATCGACTTGAACAAGACGGTAGAGTGCTTGCAGGAAACTGCTATGGCGCTTAAAAATATTGCAAAAAGTGGAAAGAAGATCATGTTCGTAGGAACAAAGAAGCAAGCCAAGGAAATTGTAACTGACTGTGCAAGAAAAGTAAATATGCCTTTCGTTACTGAACGTTGGTTGGGTGGTATGCTTACCAATTTCAATACTGTTCGTAAGTCTGTAAAGAAAATGCAGAGTATCGAAAAGATGTTGAATGATGGAAGCTTCGACAGTATTACAAAAAAAGAAAGATTGCAGTTGTCTCGCGACAAAGATAAAATGGAAAAAGTATTGGGTGGTATTGCTCAATTGGGCCGTGTACCTGCTGCTTTGTTCATTATTGATATTGGTCATGAGCACATCGCAATGTCTGAAGCAAAGCGTTTGGGAATAACTACTTTTGGCATGGTTGATACCAATTGTGATCCAAACAAGGTTGATTTCCCTGTACCATCTAATGATGATGCTACTAAATCTATCGCCATCATCACCAACTACATCACTGCAGCAATTGCTGAAGGTTTAGCTGAGCGTCAGGCTGAGAAGTCTGAAGAAGATGAGTCTGAAGAATCTGCTGATTCAGGAATGAAATTTTCTGTTGATGAAGACGGAGATTCCGAAGGTGGAAAGAAAGGGAAAGTAGCCCCTAAGCGTAGAATTCCTTCTGCGGGAGCAGGTGGAAGAAGACCAGCACTAAAAAAGTAGTCGACTCAATTTATCTTTAACTTAAAAAGTGTGCTTTACACCTCCAGAGGTTGTGAAGCCGGAGAAAAAATATGTCAACAGTAAATATAACTGCAGCTGAAATCAATAAGCTGCGTCAAATGACAGGTGCCGGCATGATGGATTGTCGCAAGGCACTTACAGAAACCAATGGCGATTTTGAAGCTGCCATTGATTGGTTGAGAAAAAAAGGACAAAAAGTAGCTGCTTTGCGTGGCGACCGTGATGCAAAAGAAGGTGTTGTTTTCGCAAAAACAACTTCAGACAACAAAACTGGCATCACACTTTGCGTTAGTTGCGAAACTGATTTCGTTAGCAAGAATACTGATTTCATTGCTTTTGCTGAAAGCATCATGGATGCTGCAATTGCACACAATTTACACTCTACAGAAGAGTTGAATGGTGTTGAAATTAACGGTGTTAAAATTGCTGATTTGATTAATGATAAATTAGCGAGCATCGGTGAGAAAATAGGGGTATCTAAATTTGAGCGTATTGATGCTGAATTTGTTTCTTCTTATATCCATGGAACAAACAGAATGGGTGTTCTTGTTGGCTTCAACAAGCCAAATTCAGAAATTGGAAAAGACATTGCCATGCAAATTGCTGCAATGAATCCAGTAGCTGTAGACGCTTCTTCTATTTCTGCTGAAGTGGTTGAAAGAGAAAGAGCAATCATCATGGATATTATCAAGGCAGATCCTAAAATGGTTGGAAAGCCCGAAGAAATGCTTGCTAAAATCACTGAGGGTAAAATAAATGCTTTCTTTAAAGAAAGTACGCTTACCGCCCAGGCTTTTGTAAAAGACGGCAGCATGTCCGTTGGCGATTACATCAAATCTAAAGATGGGGATTTGAAAGTAGTTTCTTTCAAGCGTGTAGCCTTAGGATAAATTTAAATTGGTCTCCAAGAAATAGAAAAGGGTCTTCATCTTGAAGACCCTTTTTGTATATTCGCACTATGCAACCCATATATAAACGAATCCTGCTTAAATTATCTGGTGAGTCTCTCGTGGGAGATAACAATTTCGGAATTGACCCTAGCATGGTAAACCGATATGCAAGAGAAATCAAAAGTGTAGTAGACCTTGGCGTTGAAGTTGCCATTGTTATTGGCGGCGGCAATATTTACCGTGGCATGAGCGAGTCGGAGACTGGAATTGAAAGGGCCCATGGCGATTATATGGGAATGTTAGCTACTGTTATCAATGCAATGGCCATCCAAGCCATGTTGGAAAAACAGGGCATGTATACGCGTCTTCTCAGTGCCATTAAAATGGAACAGGTTGCAGAACCCTATATACGCAGAAGAGCAATCAGGCACCTTGAAAAAAAACGTGTTGTAATCTTTGGCGCAGGTACGGGTAATCCCTATTTTACTACGGATACTGCAGGGTCTCTTCGCGCTATTGAAATTGAAGCAGATGTAATTTTAAAAGGTACTAGGGTTAATGGTATTTATTCAGCTGATCCAGAGAAAGATCCAACTGCGGTAAAATACGATAACATTACATTCAGAGAATGTATTGATAAAAACCTCAAGATTATGGACATGACTGCATTTACATTGTGTATGGAAAACAAGCTTCCCATTATCGTATTTGATATGAATGCAGAGGGTAACCTTAAGCGTTTGGTTTGTGGGGAGAAGGTAGGAACCCTTGTGCAATAACCAGTGAATTTTTGTAATCTATGTCTATAGCCGATATCCGAAAAGATTATCAACTCAAATCACTTTCTGAATTTGAAGTTAACGATAACCCATTTTCTCAGTTCTCTAGCTGGTGGGATGAGGCCGTTCAATCTGAAATTGTTGAAGTAAATGCCATGACCCTATCAACCATTACCAAAGAAGGCAGACCTTCATCAAGAATTGTTTTGTTGAAAGGGTTCGATTCAAAAGGATTTGTTTTTTTTAGCAATTACAATAGTAGCAAGGCTCAGCAAATTAGCAGCAATAGCCATGTATCTCTTTTGTTTTTTTGGAAAGAGTTAGAGCGTCAAATTAGAATAGATGGAGTATGTAGTAAGGTATCTGCTGAAGAAAGTGATGCCTATTTTCATAGCCGCCCAATAGGAAGTCGCCTTGGCGCTTGGGCCTCACCGCAGAGTGAGAAAATAAAAGATCGAGAAGTGTTGGTGCAAAGACTTGCCTCCGTAACCCAGGAGTTTGGATTAGATGTACCTAGGCCGCCACATTGGGGTGGATATCGAGTAGTGCCTACCCGTATTGAGTTTTGGCAGGGTAGGAGCAATCGTTTGCACGACCGAATTTTGTATGAAGAACAAGGACTTTCTTGGCAGATTAGCAGACTTGCTCCTTAAAAATCAGTAATTAGCAATAGATTATTTATCTATCTACTAATTACCAATCTGCAATTAATCTTTTTTTGCAGGAACAACTTTCTTTGTTGTTTTTGCAGGCCTTGCCTTTCCGAATGATCCTTTGAAAATTTTTCCTTTCTTGGTTTTTTTGTCACCTCTTCCCATTGTACTTATTTTTTTAGTTTATAGAAAAAAAAAGCAAGACACGCAAGCGTCTTGCTTTTTAAATACTTTTGATGCAGTTAGATCTTTGAAGAAAGTTCTTTACCAGCTTTAAACTTAGCAACCTTCTTTGCTTTGATTTTGATTACAGCTCCAGTTTGTGGGTTACGGCCGTTACGAGCAGCTCTCTTTGTTACAGAGAAAGTACCGAAACCTACCAATGTAACTTTACCACCACCTTTCAAAGTTTTGGTGATTGCACTGATAAAAGAATCAAGTGTTGCGTTTGCTTGTGTCTTGGTAAGACCCGCATCGTCAGCGAGTTTTGCGATCAATTCAGCTTTGTTCATAAAAAAAATTTAATTGATTAGTATAAAACAAATTTAGATGCTTTTTATATTAAACAAAAATTTATTTCTTAGTTTTTCCTCTATAATGCAGCCCTAGACTGCATTATAGAGGGTAATTGTATTTTACTTTTCCACAGTTATTGCACAATTTCCATCAGGGTCCTAAATCCAAGTACTTGTGTGGTCCATTTTTGAGTTCCTTTCAAACGTAGTGCTGGTGCGTAATTTGAGATATAGTTGTTGTAATTGTCTAAGTTGGATACAAAGAATTGAACTGCAAAACTTATACCTTCTGTTTCATCAACTTCTCATCATGAACCTGGTGGGAAATCATGTAAGTGATTTTGTATACAATCATAGGTTGGAGAGTTTGAGGTAAACTGGACAATGATCGCTGTGCTTGATATCTGGATATATTTCAGCGTCTTCAATTTTTGTTTTTAAGTTATTGCTTACATTGATATAATCTATTCTCCATCCTTTGTTGTTAAGGCGAACACTCGGAAAGCGTTGACTCCACCAAGAATAGCGATGGGGTTCGGTATGTACTTCCCTAAAACTGTCGGTCCACCCAGAAGCAAAAAAACCATCCATCCATGCCCGTTCTTCAGGTAGAAAGCCTGTTGTTTTTTTATTTCCTTTTGGATCATGGATATCAATTTCATTGTGTGCTATGTTATAATCTCCACAAAGAACAATGCCATCATGTTTGTTTTTAATTTCATTTAAATAGGATTGCATTTCATTTAACCATTCCATTTTAAAGGATTGTCGCTCGTCTCCTGAAGTACCTGAAGGAAAATAAGCATTGATAAGCAATAGCTTACCAAAATGCAATTGAATCACCCTCCCTTCATCATCGCTTTGTGTATGGCCATTTCCAAGTTCTACTTTGTCTGGAATTATTTTTGTGAACACGGCAACTCCACTGTATCCTTTTTTGCTCGTAGCACTGAACCAATAATCATGATAGCCCAATGCATTTATTTCAGTTAGGTCAACATCTTCTTTGGTTGCTTTTGTTTCTTGCAGACAAATAATATCTGCTGGGTCAGTTTTAAGCCAGTCAATGAATCCTTTTTTGATGGCTGCTCTAATGCCGTTAACATTGTAGGAGATGATGCGCATGGCAATTTTGTTAATAGTGTATTGATAATAATACTGTCTTAATGAATTGGGCATCAAGTAAAGCGACTATTCTAAAACTGGCCTTAGCCACCTTTCTGCTTCCTCCTTGCTCATTGTTTTCCTCTCTGCATAATCCACCAACTGATCTTTGGTGATTTTTCCTACTCCAAAATATTTCGATTCCGGATGGGAGAAATACCAACCGCAGACAGATGATGCGGGATACATGGCAAGTGACTCTGTAAGTTCTATCCCAATTTCTTCACTTACATTTAGCAGCTTGAAAAGTTTGTATTTTTCTGTATGATCAGGGCATGCTGGATACCCAGGTGCAGGGCGAATACCAGCATAAGTTTCTTTGATCAATTCTTCATTCGAAAGTGTTTCATCTGCTGCATAACCCCAATATGTACACCTTACTTCATGGTGCAAGTATTCTGCTAATGCTTCTGCCAATCGATCTGCTAAGGCCTGAAGCATTATCTTACTATAGTCGTCGTATTCTTGCTCAAATCGTTTGATGTGCTCTTCAATGCCTTTGATGGTTACAGCAAACGCGCCTATATGGTCTTGTTGATTACAGTTGGAGGGTGCTATGAAATCTGCCAAAGACAAATTGGGTTGTCCTGCTGCTTTTTTCATTTGTTGCCTCAAGAACTGCAAAGAGATTTCCGTATGTTGTTTTTCGTCAATAACATGTACATCATCTTTGTCATTGCTATTTGCTGGCCAAAACCCGAAAACAGCTTTAGGCGTCAACCATTTTTCTTCTACCATTTTTTTCAACATGTCTTTGGCATCTTCATAAAGCTTGGTAGCTTCTTTTCCAATCACCTCATCCTGGAGCAGGCCAGGAAACTTACCATGCATCTCCCAAGCAATAAAGAAAGGAGTCCAGTCAATATAATTGATCAGCGTGCTTAGTTCAATATTAATCAATTGCTGATGGCCAGTAAATGTAGGTGCTTTAAATTGAGTATTTCCCCAATCAATTTTAAACTTATTCTTAACCGCATCCGAGTAGGGTAATAATTCTTTGCTGTTCTTTTTGTTAGCAAACTCCACACGTAGCCTAGCATATTCTACATTGGTGTTTTCTAATAATTCTTTTTTGTTTTTATTGAGAAGCGATCCAGCAATAGAAACACTTCTTGACGCATCCAATACATGAATTACGCCAT
>CAMDFC010000072.1 GCA_945897185.1 Chitinophaga pinensis
TTGCAAAGATATCAAGGGGACCATTTTCCATATCTAAATAAGTGTATGGAAAACCAGTAACCAAACAAGAATGAAGCACTTGGGTTTGATCGCTTACATGAATTTGTTTCTCGTTTAAAAAAGCACCGGCACCTTTTTCTGCAAAAAAGAATTCATCCATCATGGGATTGTATACTGCACCCAAAATCATCTCACCGTCTTTTTCAACTCCAATGCTCACACAACAAAGCGGAATACCGTTTGCAAAATTGACTGTACCATCAATAGGATCAATAATCCACTTGTAGGAGGAATCCATTTTTATTTCTCCTACTTCTTCACTCAAAATGAAATGATCTGGAAAGTTTTCCTGTATGATGTTCATGATCAAGGCCTCAGATGCCTTATCCACCTCTGTAACCAGGTCGTTCGGTCCCGACTTTTTTTCAACAGAAAACTTTCCGTTTATTCTCTCTTTGATTAGCATTCCCGCTGCAGTAGCGGCCTTTAATAGCGTGCTTTTTAGCATGAAGTAAAGATACAAAAAAGGGGTAGTGTCTCAAACTAAGATTGCCAGAAGTAAATTCTATAGATAAGCACAACTGTTTAATTATGTATTTCTAATTATCTCTTATTTTCCACAATTCAATTTGGTAAGTAAGTCAAGTTTTTTTAGTTTCAATTGCACAAAGATTGCTCATCCTCTTAACCAAACCAACATACATGAACCAAACAATCAATGCAAACCGTCTATTTTGGGCAAGTTGCTTTGCACTCATCTCCACTGCGTTTTCATTTAGCATCCGTGCTGGTATACTTACCCAGTTGGGGTCAGAACTGAACCTAGACACGGTACAGCTAGGGACGATAAGTTCCATGTGGTTTTTGGGATTTCCTATTTCAATGATCTTTTTTGGGATTTTCTATTCAAAAATCGGTCCAAAAATCATCATGCAGGTTGCCTTTCTGGCCCACGCTATCGGAATTCTTACTACCATTTACGCTAGCAGTTACAATGTATTGTTGATTTCAACTTTGTTCATTGGTATCGGTAACGGCTGTACAGAAGCCGCTTGTAATCCAATGATTGCCGACTCCTATTCAGGGAATGAGTTTCACAGCAAATTGAATAAGTTTCACATGTGGTTCCCTGGTGGAATCGTACTTGGTTCTTTGATTTCTAAATTCATGACTGAGTCTGCTTTTCATTGGCAAGCACAGATTTGGGTAATCTTAATACCAACTGTTATATACGCTATCCTGTTCTGGGGTCAAGCCTTTCCTCAACCCAAAGCAAATGCAAGTTCACCTTTAACAAGTTTCAAGGCGATGCTAAATCCTTTGTATTTGTTCATGGCTGCTTGTATGGCCCTCACTGCAATATCTGAATTTGGTCCACAACAATGGGTCGGTCCTATTCTTGCTAAAGCCGGAGCCAGTCCCATGTTGATCCTTGCATTGGTAACCGGTTTAATGGCTGTTGGCCGTTATTTTGCCGGACCAATCGTTGAAAAACTCAACACTGTTGGTGTGTTATTGGGATCTGCTGTATTCGGATTGATTGGTATATATATGCTCAGCACCATGTCTGGAAGTATGCTTTATGTTGCCGCAATTTTCTACGCTTTGGGTATCTGTTATTTCTGGCCCAACATGTTGGGATATGTTGGTCAGCATTTACCACAAACCGGAGCATTGGGTTTATCCGTAATGGGTGGAATTGGTATGTTCTCTTCTGCCATGTTCCAACCCGTAATAGGCGGATGGATCAAAGACAACAAGGGTGCTGCTGAAGCAACCGGACTAGCAGGCGATGCTGCTGACTTGGTAGCGGGACAAGCTACACTTTCAAACATGTTAATTTTCCCTGCCATCTTGATAGTTGCGTTTGCACTTCTTTATTTCATGGGAAATAAAAAACAGTTGGCCTAACACAGTTACATAAAATTTTTAAAGAGTAAGGGGACTTTTGTCCCCTTCTTTTTTGTATTTTTAAGACTTATAAATTCTGAATAATTTTCAACAAAATACTATGAACAGGAAACTTAGAATGGGCATGGTTGGCGGAGGCAAGGATGCATTTATTGGCGCTATCCACAGACATGCTGCAGGCATAGATGGTCTTATTGAATTGGTATGTGGCGCACTCAGCATCAACCCTGAAATTGCAAAAGAATCCGGTAAAATGTTGTTCTTGGCAGAAGACCGCAACTACCTCACTTTTGAGGAAATGATTAAAGCGGAAAGTGCTTTACCTGAAGATGTGCGAATGGACTTTCTTACTATTGTAACGCCAAACTTTGCTCACTTTGCACCTGCTAAAATGGCCATGGAACACGGGTTTCATGTAGTAATTGAAAAACCAATTGCTTTTAGTTTAGATGAAGCAAAAGAATTGCAAAAAATACAAGAAGCAACCGGTCGCGCGCTATGCCTCACACATACTTACTCTGGCTATCCATTGGTTAAGCAAGCCAAGCAAATGGTGAAAGAAGGCGCATTTGGAAAGGTTCGTAAAGTTTGGGTTGAATATCCACAAGGATGGTTAAGTAAACTATCTGAGCGCGAAGGAAATGCACAGGCAGCCTGGAGAACAGATCCGAAACGAAGTGGTAAGAGTGGATGTATGGGAGATATTGGCACACACTGTGCGCATTTGGCAGAATACATCAGCGGATTAAAAATATCACATATCTGTGCAGACCTGAATATAATGGTAGAGGGAAGAATGTTGGATGATGATGGCAATGTGTTGTTGAAATTTGAAAACGGAGCTGCCGGTGTGTTGATGGCCTCTCAAGTTGCCGCGGGGGAAGAAAATGGAATCAAGATTCGTGTATATGGTGAGAAAGGCGGTTTGGAATGGGCACAACACGATCCCAATACCATGTTGGTAAAATGGTTGGATCAACCTACCCAAATATTTAGGGCCGGTGGAAACTATGCGGATAGGCTATCCTCTTTTGCAGTACATAATTCCAGAACGCCAGGCGGACATCCAGAAGGATATCTAGAGGCATTTGCCAATATCTATAGAAATTTTGCACTTACACTTGGCGCAAAGATGGATGGAAAAGAGGCAACTCCTGAAATGTTGGATTTCCCTGGAGTGGAAGATGGAATCAGAGGGATGGCCTTTATAGATAATGTAGTTCTCTCTTCACAGTCGGAACAAAAATGGACACCCCACACGGTGTAATTAAATAACGCAACATGAAAACAATTAAAGGTCCGGGTATCTTCCTCGCCCAATTTATGGGCGACCAACCTCCATTTAACAACCTGTCTTCCATCTGCAAATGGGCAGCATCCCTTGGTTTTGTGGGCGTACAATTGCCAAGCTGGGATCCAAGGTGCATCGATCTGCAAAAAGCAGCTGAAAGCCAGACTTATGCAGATGAAATCAGAGGAATCGTTGAAGAAGCCGGCTTACAAATAACCGAACTATCTACACACTTACAGGGACAACTCGTGGCAGTCCACCCCGCCTATGATGCACAATTTGATGGCTTCGCCCCTGAAAATGTTAGAGGAAACAGCAAAGCCAGAACTGAATGGGCCGTTCAACAACTCAAATATGCGGCGAAAGCGTCTGCTAATCTCCGCTTAAATGCACATGCTACTTTTAGCGGTGCTTTGTTGTGGCATACCGTATATCCTTGGCCCCAAAGGCCTGTTGGATTGGTAGAAACCGGTTTCACGGAGTTGGCCAACCGATGGTTGCCTATTTTGGATGTATTTGACGAGCATGGAGTTGACCTCTGCTACGAGATACATCCTGGAGAGGATTTACATGATGGTGTTTCTTATGAAATGTTTTTGGAGAAGGTAAACAACCACAAAAGGGCTTGTTTATTGTATGATCCAAGTCACTTTGTATTGCAGTGCATGGATTACCTAACTTATATTGATCATTACCACGAGCGCATCAAAATGTTCCACGTAAAAGATGCAGAATTTAACCCCACAGGGAAACAGGGTGTTTATGGGGGTTACCAGAATTGGATTAACCGTGCAGGCAGGTTCCGCTCATTGGGTGATGGTCAGGTTGACTTCTCTTCTATTTTTAGCAAACTTTCTGCCTATGATTACAATGGGTGGGCAGTGATGGAATGGGAATGTGCCATCAAACACCCCGAAGATGGAGCAAAAGAGGGTGCCGTATTTATCAAAGACAAAATCATCCGTGTAACGGAAAAAGCCTTTGATGATTTTGCAGGTACAGGAAGTGATGAATCGTTTAACAAGAGAATTTTAGGTATTTAAAACAAATAAAACACAAAAAATGAAAAAGGTAATTGTAACAATGATGATTGCAGCAGGATTGTACGCATGTGGTGGGGGAAGTGCTGAAACTACAGAAACCAAGCCCATCAGCAATGCAACCGTAGAAGAGGCAACTCCGGTTGAAGCTCCAGTAGTGGCAAAGAAAGATGGTAAAGCATTAATTGAAGCCTCTGACTGCCGCACTTGCCACAAAGACGATTCTAAACTAATTGGACCCGGCTACCAGGAAGTTGCAAAGAAATACGAGAGCAACGAAGCAAACATTAAAATGCTTTCTGAAAAAATCATCAAGGGTGGTCAGGGTAACTGGGGAGAAATTCCAATGGCAGGTCATCCAAACATAAGTGAAGAAGATGCTTCTGCTATGGTGGAGTATATCCTTTCCATGAAAAAATAAGCCACATGAAATTATTATCAACGATTGCCATTTTATTGCTCTTTATAGCTGCTGTTCCTAATCAAGACGACTTTCCTGCAAAAAAAGGATGGAAGTCCCTTTTTGATGGGAAGTCCAAAAAAGGTTGGCATATTTATCGTGGTGAAGCCACTGGCGAATCTTGGCAGGTAGAAAATGGGATACTGATGTTTGTCCCTATCAAAAAGCCGGGTATAAAAACGGGAGGTGATTTAACTACTGACGAGGAGTATGAAAACTACCACCTCAGTCTGGAGTGGAAGATCTCTGAAGTCGGCAATAGCGGAATCATCTTTGGTGTGAAAGAAGACTCTATGTTTAAAAAGTCGTATTTGACCGGCATGGAAATGCAGGTGTTAGACAACGACAAGCACCCAGATGCTAAAATTATAAAACACAGGGCAGGTGATTTGTACGATCTTATTTCTTCCACCAAGGAGAACCTAAAGCCAGTTGGCGAGTGGAACCAAGCAGAAGTGATTTACAACTACAACACACTTCAATTGATCCTCAACGGAGAAACTGTGGTGTCTACAACAGTAGGAGATGACAACTGGAACAAACTGGTTGCAGGAAGTAAATTCAGGACCATGAAAGGTTTTGGTACTTTCAGAAAGGGAAGGATTGTATTGCAAGACCATGGCGACAAGGTGTGGTATCGCAACATCAAGTTAAAACAGTTGTAATTTTTATACAATTTTGACCAAATATCTTAAACGCCGCAATTTTGCGGCGTTTTTTACATCTAAATTTATGACCTCTTAATGTGGTCATTATAATTGTAAACAAACAAGACATGTTTAAATCTAGATTTATAGTCCTTTTTGCGCTTGCTTTCTTTTCATTGGCATCTAATGCACAGAACCGTGTATTGGTTTTTTCAAAGACTGCTGGGTATAGGCACAGTTCAATTCCATATGGACAAACTGCGATTATGCAGTTGGGAAAAGAAAATGGGTTTGCTGTTGATACTACAGAAAATGCTGTTGCCTTTACTGATGAAAACCTGAAGAAGTACAATGCAGTCATTTTTTTAAGTGCAACGGGGGATGTTTTAAACCATGTGCAACAGGCTGCATTTGAAAGATACATTCAAGCTGGTGGGGCTTTTGTTGGAATACATGCGGCAACGGACTGTGAATATGATTGGCCTTGGTATGGTAAGCTTTCGGGTGCTTATTTTAAAAGCCATCCACAAAACCAAATGGCCAAATTGGTGATCAAAGACAAAAACCATCCAAGTACTGCACACTTACCAGCTACTTGGGAGCGTGTTGACGAGTGGTATAATTTTAAAAAAGTACCGGAACATGTGAACGTGCTCATCAGCATCGATGAAAAATCATATACAGGTGGTGAGAATGGCGAAAACCATCCAATGGCCTGGTACCATGACTTTGATGGTGGTCGTTCGTTTTATACAGAATTGGGGCATACCAATGAATCCTTTTCTGATCCTGCTTTCTTAAAACACATCTTGGGCGGTATTCAATATGGTGTGGGAAACGGGCAAAAGCCGAATTATACAAAAGTAAAAAAACAGAATGTTCCAGAGGAAGATCGATTTACCAAGAACGTATTGGCTGGTGGTGTTTTTGATGAACCAACCGAAATGACAATCTTACCCAACCTAGACATTCTGGTTGTAGAGCGCAAGGGCCAGGTTTTGCATTACAGCAACGCAACTAAAAAATTGAATTTAATTGCCAAGTTTGATCTTTATGCTCGATCTGGGGTTCCGGGTGTAAACGCAGAAGAAGGGTTGATGGGAATTACAGCAGATCCTGACTTCGCGAGCAACAATTATATATATATGTATTATGCAACCAACGATACGGCAGCCAATAGGCTTTCTCGTTTCATTTTTAAGGATGGCAACCTCGATTTAAACAGTGAGAAAAAAATATTGGATGTTGCATCTACGAGAAAAATTTGTTGTCATACTGGAGGATCTCTTGCCTTTGGGAAAAACAGAGAATTGTATTTGTCGACAGGCGACAATGCAACACCTTTCGATCAAAACAAATCAAAATATAAATTGGAAGGATATGGCCCTATTGATAACCGTGAAGGTTTTGAGCAATGGGATGCAAGAAGAAGTTCAGCCAATACCAACGATTTAAGAGGAAAGGTTTTACGTATTATTGTAAATAAAGATGGCAGTTATGCAATTCCTGAAGGAAACTTGTTTCCAGTGGGTACGCCAAAAACCAGACCAGAGATCTATACGATGGGGACTAGAAATTCGTATAGAATTTCGGTGGACCAGAAAAATGGTTATCTCTACTGGGGAGATGTTGGTCCGGATGCAGGCGAGGACGACCCCAAAAGAAAAGGATCTAGGGGATATGACGAATTGAACCAGGCAAAAAAAGCAGGCTTCTTTGGGTGGCCCATGTTTATTGGCAACAACTATCCTTACAGACAATTCAATTATGAAACAGGAGAGGTTGGTGAATTTTTTGATCCAAAAAAACCAATGAACCTGTCTAAGAACAATACCGGACTTACAGAGTTACCACCGGTGAGTCCCGCTTTTATTTATTACCCCTATGCCAAGACTGAAGAATTTCCAGAAGTGGGTACTGGCGGAAGAAACGCAATGGCTGGCCCGATTTATTACTCAGACATGTACCCGGCAGCAACAAGGTATCCATCCTACTATGATGGTAAAGTGATCTTTTATGAGTGGATGCGCGGCTGGGTAAAGATGGTGAGCTTAGATAACCAAGGCAATTATGAAAAGATGGAGCCATTTTTGAGCAACATCAAATTTGCAAATGCAATTGATATGGAAATGGGTCCGGATGGTCGCCTTTATGTTTTAGAATATGGAACAGGCTGGTTTTCAAAAAACAAGGATGCTGATTTATCTCGTATTGATTTCAATGGAGGAAACAGGGCACCAAAAACAGCAATAGCAGTGAACAAGCGCAGTGGAGCCGTCCCTTTTACGGTGAAGGTTTCTGCAGCAGGTTCAGTTGATCCGGACAAAGATCCGCTTACTTATGTATGGCATTATGGAAAAACTGTGGTCAAGTCAAATAGCAATCCACAATCCACCTTCACTTTCACTAAACCAGGCGAGTACAGCATTTTTGTGGAAGTGAAAGACAACAAAGGGGGAGTAACACACAGTGACGTGATTGAAGTATATGCCGGAAACGAAGAACCTGTGGTTACGGTGAAGTCGAGTTTAAACAGTTCATTCTATTTCCCTGGGGTGCCTGTTCCTTATGCTGTTTCAGTGAAGGACAAGGAAGATGGTTCTACAGAAAAAGGGGGAATTGATAGCAAATCTATTTATGTAAAAGTGGATTATTTATCTGGTACAGATAGAGCACAGGTAATGGGACACCAAATCATCACCTCAGCGATGGAAGGCAAAAACCTTGCAGCAACGATGGATTGCAAAGCCTGTCACAAAGAAGCTGAGAAATCAGTTGGTCCTTCATACAAAATGGTGGCTGATAAATATGCAAAAGACCCCAAAGCAAGAACCTACCTCACCAACAAAATCATCAAAGGTGGTGGCGGTGTTTGGGGAGATGTAGCTATGTCTGCACACCCTGATTTGAAAAAAGAGGATGCAGAAATGATTGTGGATTGGATTCTTGGATTGAATAAAAAAGCTACACCTTCTTTGGCAGCAAAAGGATCCATTACACCAACAGAAAAAGATTTGGGTAAAGGAAATCTAATGCAGATTACTGCTACATATACTGACAAAGGTGGGCCTGGACTAAGACCACAAAGTGGTGTTGGTGTGCTTAATTTGAGGAGTCCTATTTTAGGTGCAGAAGCTGCAAGTAAAATGGACCGCATGAGTATTTTTGAGTTTGGGGGACAAAAATTAGGGGTATTGGGAGACAATAGCGGAACACTTACCTATAATAATGTAAGCCTCAAACATGTTAAGGCATTGGAGTTTAATTTTGGAATGCAGGTTGTACCGGATTATGCTTTTGTTGTAAGCTGGCATGTAAATGATGTAAACGGAACAAAATTAGGAGAGGTAAAAATTGGCCATGATGCCGATCTAAAGCAGAGCAAAATAAAAGTTCCTTTACAAAACATACCCGAAGGAAATTTCAACTTGGTGATGAAGATAGAAAAAGCAAACACCAAAGAATCACAAAACTTTGCTGTGATTGGGTTTAGGTTGTTGAATGGGGATTAAAAAAGTAATAAAATAAAAAGTAAAGCCGGAGTGTTATGCTCCGGCTTTTTTATGCTTAAAAATATTGATTGAAGTAACTATAGTGATAATTAAGAGGCCACCAAACTCTCTGGTATTTTCAATCCAGGGGTTGGTTGCTTTCATGCTTTCAACCAGGCTTTCTGCGTTGTGGTCATTAAACCAGGAAGCAACACCATCATACTTAATAAAAAGATTTATGCCATAAATGATGCAGCATGCAAGAATACCAAGGTGAGCAAAGCGATCATATTTTTTCTTTGCGTTAAAAAAACAAATCAGTGCAACAACGCCATAAATAGGAATCCAAACATAAGGATCGGGATCATTGATTTGCAACAAGGCAAAAATGGTGAAAAGGCCAGCAAAAATATAGTTGAAGACAATCATTGATTTTTTTGATTTAGAGATGTTTGATCAAATTTGATTTGATGTATCCAATACTTTGGCTGATGCTGTCGAATGGGGAACCCGGACAAACATCTTGTTCAACGAAGAAGTGTTTCATGCCTGAAGTTTTTGCATTCTTAAATATGGTTGTAAAATCAATAACACCATTACCAACTTCGGTGAAGTTTTTCTTCGGTGTTTTGTCCATGTCCTTCACATGCCACAAGGCAATTCTTCCCTTGTGTTTTTTGAATAAAGCAACAGGGTCTTGACCCGCTACCATTGCCCAATACAAATCCAGTTCTATTTTCACTAAACCCGCATCGGTTTCACCCGTTAGGATATCAAAAGGAAGTTGTCCGTTCATTGCCTCAAATTCAAACTCGTGGTTGTGGTAACAAAGTTGGATACCTGCTTTCTTGCATACTTCTCCTGCCTTGTTTAAATCTGATGCTATCTTTTTATAATCATCAAGCGACTTCCTTTCCGGAGGAGTTAGATAAGCAAGCACCATGTAGTCATG
>CAMDFC010000073.1 GCA_945897185.1 Chitinophaga pinensis
TCTGTTTTGAAAAGCAAATCATTAAGTCAGTACAAAGCATTGGTCAGTGATCTTGCCGATAATCAATATTCAATTGAAGTAAAAAGAATAAAACAACTGCGTGGTAACCTTATTGTTATCTTAGCACAACCTAAACCATCATGAACTTACATACACTCTGGAAATTTAGTCGCCCTCATACCATCATCGGTTCAACAGTAAGCATTGTAGTATTATTTTTACTACAAGGTGGTAGTCCTACAGATCACTATATCATTTTACTAACAACATTGGTTTCAGCTTTGGGATGTAATGTTTGCATAACAGGATTAAACCAGGTGATTGATGTTGAATTGGATAAAATCAATAAGCCAGAATTACCTATTGCCTCAGGAGAATTAAGCATAGCTACTGCAAAAAAGATAGTCATTGTATCTGGAATTATTGCGGTTGGTGCAGCTGCTTTCTTACATTGGGTATTACTATTGTTGATTGTTGTGATTTTAATATTGGGAATTGCCTATTCAGTTCCACCTATCCAACTCAAACAACATCATCTTCCAGCAGCACTAGCCATAACTATTGTACGCGGTGTATTGGTCAACATTGGAATGGCTTTACATTTTTCAGGCATGTTCAATGGAAGTTTTACAATTCAACCAGTCATTTATCCACTCACTATTTTCATTTCGGCATTTAGTCTGGCTATTGCCTGGTACAAAGATTTACCCGACAGAGCAGGTGATGCGCATTTTGGATTCAGAACATTTCCTTTACTGTATTCGCCAAAAACAGCACTGTATTTAGGAGCTGCTTTCGTGATGGCTGCTTATGGATGGTGTATTTATTGGAGTTATAAAGCCTCGGAGTCTCTATTAATGTATAGTTTGATTGTGCTGGGCGTTGCTTTCTTATTACACGTTAAGAATGTTCGATTGAATGAACAAGCAAGTATTAAAAGATTCTACAAATTATTTTGGGTGTTCTTCTTTGCAACCTATATCAGTTTTCTCCTCGTTTTAATTTAGTTTAATTAATGTTCTAAAACATAGATATACTGCATTAAACTCATCCAAAGATCTCTATATACAATGTAGTAATTTAGTTATCCCTGATGGTGGAATAGAGTTGCCTATACTTTAATATAGATTTTCTTTTTGTCTAGAATATATCCCACTAACCAACAAGTGAGCATTACCCAAACTCCAAACAGAAATGATCCAGTGTAATCTCCGGTCACTCTAAATATATGATCGTAAATCCAGCTAAGTACGCTTTCGGGTTGAACCTTACCTGCAACCGGCCAATATGCACCACGCGGAATCCAGTACATCATAATTACAAGAACTTCCGATAGGATATAAATAAAGAGTGTATTCTTTCCAAAAACTTCGAAGAAAGGAGTCCATCGCTTTTGACCAACATGTTCAATTACAAAGATGATAATTGGTAAAATCAAAAGATCGAGACCTACAGTTTGGAACACATAGCTGATCGTCCAGAGTTTTTTACTAATCGGAACAAAGAGATCGGCCCATTGAGCCGCGAGCAGCAATAGAGCACCTGCAATCATTAATCTTGCGATAGTTTCATACCCATTCCCTTTTCGACTGATGAAGCGTGCCGTAAGGTAGCCGGCCAGTACATTTACAACAGAAGGAATAGTACTTAAAATCCCTTCGGGATCAAAAGGTTTTCCTTCACCCTGATAGAGATGCTTTGCACCGAGTATCATCAAATCAATTTTATGTCCAACATTCCCTTCCAAAGTAAGATCCCCAAATGCCCAAAGAACCCAGGTGTAGAAGGTAAGTGCTATACCAATATACCATACTGCCCCTTTTACTTTGAAATAATGAATGATGATCGCTGCAATTGCATAGCAGAGGGCTATTCGCTGAAGCACCCCAAGGATTCGGGTATTACTCAAAGGCCTAAAAACATATTCCCCAGTTTCAGTGATGTTGAAAAAGGGAAACCAATACATCAGAAATCCAATTAGAAATATAATAACAGTTCGCTTTAATATTTTTGTCAGGACTGCTGCACTGCCCATAGCTTCGTATTTTTGCATACTAAAATACATTGCATTGCCGGTGACAAACAGGAATGTTGGAAACACCAGATCGGTAAGTGAAAATCCATGCCAAGGGGCATGTAGAAGTGGCGACCACGCAGTGTCAAAACTTCCAAGTGAATTTACAATGATCATCAGCGCCACGTCCATTCCGCGAAAAACATCAAGACTGAGATTCCGCTGTTGTTGCATAAGTTAAGGGTTTAAAAAATTAAGGTATAAAATCATGCTTATTTTAATCAAGTCCTCAAAACCATTTAGTAACTTACTAAAAAGAAAATAGTCCACTTAATATACAACAATTTAAATTGAATTTATGATACACCTCAAGGAAAACACCAACGTAATTGATCTTAGATACGGACAAAACGCATGTGAAGGACTTGGAAAGGAAATTGGAGACTTTTGTGTAATGACTATGGATATCCCCTGGCAAGTCTCTAAAGATAAACTGGAAGGGACCCCACTTGAAGTTGTATTTATTGAAACAATGGAAGAGAAATGGCTGGATGAAATGTGTGATAAACTTCCTATGTGTGATACAGTAGTAGGTATTGGTGGTGGTATGGCAATAGATGCAGCAAAATATGTTTCATGGAAAAAAGGTTGGAGATTAGTAAGCATCCCTACCATTTTATCAGTGGACGCATTCACTACCCCTGCTGCAGGAATTCGCAGAAATCATGAGGTAGCATACGTTGGACATGCTTCTCCAAATCCTCTAGTTATTGATTTTGGAATTATTCGCACTGCACCACCTGAACTCAACATTGCAGGAGTCGGTGACCTCTTGTCGATGCATACTGCTTCGTTTGACTGGACATATGCCAATCTTAAAGGAAAGTCAGAATTTCCTTATTATAAAAACTCAATAGAAAAAGCAAATCGTATACTCCAAATGCTATATGGCCTATTGGGAGATATACGAGAAAATACGGACAAGGGACTTATGGCAATAGTAGAAGGCTATATCGACTTGAACACCATATGCTTACCAGCAGGACACTTTCGTATTGAAGAAGGATCAGAGCATTATCTTTTTTATGAACTGGAAGAGCGGTTAAAACGACCATTTGTACACGGGTATATTGTAGGTCTAGGGATATATGTAATGAGCCAATTACAGGGGAATAGTTTTCAATTTATAAAAAATGTAATGGATGAGGTTAAACTTCCCTATCATCCCAAAATACTTGACATTGGTAAACAAGATTTATTGAACTCGATTTTAAATGTGAGAAGCTATGTAGAATCCAGACCAAAATTATGGTATACTGTAATTAACGACTCGCATATAACAAAAGAATGGGCAGAGGAAGCAATTAAAGATCTTAATTTTTGATAAGTCAAAATCATGAGCCATAGCAATTCATTTGGGTATAAAGAAGAATTGAGCAGGTCAATGAATGGCTTTTCAAGCTTTGCTGTATCATTTTCATTAATTTCCGTCCTAACAGGCATTTTTGCAAATTTTAATTTTGGATACCAACAAGCAGGTAGTGGAATCATATTGTCGTGGATGTTGGTCGCGGTTGGTCAATTTTTAGTTGCTATAGTAATGTCTAGACTTTCTATCCAATACCCCATTGTTGGCTATGGATACCAATGGGGAGCACGAATTATTAATACACATTTTGGATTTTTTGTTGGGTGGTTTTTACTCATTCAATTTATAACAGGATTCCCTACAATTTGCAAAACATTTACAACCATTTTGATAGATATGCTGGACATATCAGCATCAGAAACAACACAATCTATTTTTACTTTATTTGTTATTTCTTTAGTTTCATTGATCCATATACTTGGTATTAAAATAGCATCAAAAATAAATGACTATGGTGTATATGCAGAAATTATTGGTGTCGTTTTTATAATAACTATTCTTTTGAGTGCATCGATACTAAGCGAAAATGTCAATTACTCTTCTTTAGAATCATCAATAAACTACCTAAACCAAAATTCATTAACCTTTTCATCCTTTGCACTCTCTCTTTTATTGGGTACTTGGTGTTTAACCGGATTTGAAGCTGCTGCAGATTTAGCTGAAGAAACAAAAGCTCCTACAAAAACTATACCTAAAGCAATTATGCTGTCCATTATTACTTCGTCAATTACAGGACTCATAATTATAATATTCCTTGTATTACAAGCAAATGATATTGAAAAAACAAAAGACAACCTATTATTAGCTATTTTAACCAAAGCAATTGGAGTGAAGATGACCTCTACCTTATTAATTTTTATCTTAATTTCTATATTTGCATGTGCCGTTGCATCCATGGCAACAGCTTCCAGATTACTCTTTTCATTTTCAAGAGATAAAATATTCCCATATTCAGATTGGATTTCAGTTATAGGTAAAAAATCTAAATCCCCTAACAATGCTATTTTGCTTATTTGGAGCTTCAGTTGCCTATCAATATTGGGATTAAAAAGAATTGAAATAATAAGTAGTGTATCAGCATTAGCCGCTTACCTTGGTTATACAGGTATAATGATAGCTGCCTTGAAGAATAAATCAACAGTTTTAAATGATCGCAGGTTTTATAATAAAAATTATTGGTTAAAAGCTATTCAATGGATTGCGTTATGCTGGGTAGTTTTTGTTGTGATTATGCTTGCATACCCAGAATCAAATGTTGAAGGCTTTGAGACAAAACATTTACCATTAATAACTACCAGTATTTCAATTTTGATTGGCATTCTTTTATACTTCTTTTATGTCCGCAGGCGAATAAATGAAGGAATTGCTGGTCCTCCAAATCAAAAAATTTAATCTTTTATGCAAGATATGCTTGTAAAATTATATGAGTTACCCGATTATGGCTCATTAAAAAAAGAACTTGAAATCTGCGGTTTTGTATTTAGACGTCCGCTTGCTGCAGAAAAAACCATTACACTTGAATGGGTAAGTAAAAACTTTGGCAGTGGTTGGGCTAGTGAAGTAGATGTTAGTTTTAGTTACCAACCCATATCGACCTATATAGCCATTATAGAAAATAAGATTATTGGTTTTGCTTGTTATGATGCCGCTTATCGAAATTTCTTTGGACCGACAGGTGTTGATGAAAAATGCAGAGGAAAAGGTATTGGAAAAATCCTATTGATGGAATGCCTTGCTGCCATGAGAGAACAAGGATATGCCTATGCTATTATCGGAGGTGTTGGACCAGCAGAATTTTATTCCAAAGCGGTCAGAGCTGAATTAATCGAAGGAAGCAATCCGGGTGTATATAAAGGGATTTTAAGTAAAGTGCCTCATGACGCAAAATAGCACATCGCTTCTTTGATAATGAAAAATTAAAAGGCTATGACGCTTCGAATTTATCTACTTCTTGTGCTCTTACCCCATTGTTTAAATGCATACTCCATAAATTATAATAATAAAGATAGCCATGACCAATTGGTCGCTTTCTACAAAACATGGCGTGCATTTGAACAACCACCTCTAAAAAATGGTGCCCCGGACTATACGCAAGCAACATTTACTTCTCGGATGCCTGCATTCAAAAAACTAAAAGCACAATTATTAGCTATTGATACAACAGCATGGCCAATTGAACAACAAGCAGATTGGCATATTTTAATGGCTGAGATGAATGGATACGATTTTAATTATCGAATACTTAAACCCTGGAACAGAGATCCAGCTTTTTACAAATCCATATGGACAGAAAGAAGTGATGTGCCTGCTCATGAAGGTCCTACTCACCATATGATAACTGAATTATGGACCTACTCCTTCCCATTATCGATTGCTGAAAGAGATAGACTGATGGGTACACTCAAAGTGATTGCACCTTTGAATGAACAGGCAAAAATCAATCTAACGGGCAATGCAAGAGAATTGTGGATTGCGGGAATCAGAGATATTAAAACCCAGGTAACAGATCTTAAAGAACTACAAACTAAACCCGGCGTAGCAAATGATGAAGAATTGGTTTCACTAATCAATAAAGCCATTGAATCCACACATCAATTTGCACAATGGCTGGAACAAAAATCATCTTCTAAAAACGGTCCTTCCGGAATTGGAAAAGAGAATTATAATTGGTACATCAAAAATGTACATCTGGTTCCGCTCACTTGGGACGATCAAGTGATGTTGCTGAAAAGAGAACTTGACAGAGCATGGACTGCTTTGAAAATGGAAGAACACCGCAACCGAAAGCTTCCTCAACTTATAGAAGCAGATTCACCTGAATCCTACAAAGTGCTTTCAGAAAATGCAGCTAAAAGCTTAATTGAGTTTTTGGACAAAGAGGAAATAATTACAGTAAAGGGTTACTTTAAACCTGCACTAGATCAACATCTTGGTACTTTCATTCCAAAAGATAAACGCAACTTCTTTTACATAACATCTCACTTAGATCCTCGTCCACTTTTTTCACACTTTTACCATTGGTTCGAACTCGATCAAATGGACAATGAACCTCATCTTGATGAGATAAGAAGAACAGCATTACTTTATAATATATTCGATAGCAGGAATGAAGGTATGGCAACAGCAGTTGAAGAACTGTTCATGCAAGTTGGACTTTATGATGCTAGTCCACGTAGCAGAGAAATTGTATACATCCTCATTGCTCAACGAGCTGCACGTGGATTAGGTTCACTTTACGCGCATGCCAATCAAATGACCATGGAAGAAGCTGGAAATGTACACATGGAATACACGCCACGTGGATGGATGAAAACTGAAAAAGAACTTAGGATTTTCGAACAACATTTGTATATGCGTCAACCTGGATATGGTACCAGCTATATTACTGGAAAATATCTCATTGAACACACTATAGCAACAATGGCCAAACAAAAAGAAAACAAGGGAGAAGTTTTTTCTATTCGCGAATTTCTTGATCGAATGAATGCAATTGGCAATATCCCGGTTACACTTGCACATTGGGAACTCACAGGAGATAGCAGACAAGTTCGAGAAATGTTTAAAAAATAGTCAAAATTAAAATACAGAACAAATATTTAGTCCATAACATGAAACATATAAGCTATACGATGAAAATACCCGCGGTAATAATAAGTTGCTTTACTTGCTGCGTAATTTTAATTACAGGATTCTCTTCAACTGCTCTGGCGCAACAAACTTGTGCTACTAAAGGGAATTATCCACTGCCAGAAATAAGTGAGTCGGCTAAAAATAAATTGCAACAAGCTTTAGATGCAGCCATCATCAATCTCAACAGAAATCCTAATGGACTCAATGAATTAATCTGGGCAGGAAGAAGAACAGCCTATTTGGGAAACTACTATGAAGCAATAGATTTTTTCAGTAAAGCTATCACCCTTCATCCAGAATCTGCTGAACCTTACAGGCACAGAGGGCATCGTTGGATAACCCTACGCTGTTTCGATAAAGCAATAGCAGATCTCAATATCGCTGCCGGTTTAACAAAAGGCAAAACAGATGTGATTGAGCTTGATGGAATGCCGAATGAAAAAAACATTCCGACAAGCACCTTACAATCAAATATCTGGTACCACCTGGGATTGGCCTATTACCTGAAAGGAGATTATAATCAGGCGGTTACTGTATTCAATTCCTGTCTTGGTGTTTCCACAAATCCAGACATGTTCATTTCTGCGGCAAACTGGTACAATAATTCACTTAGAAAAGCAGGAAGAATTTCAGAAGCAGAGGTGTTTCTGAAAAAAATAAATCCCAATGTTGAACTGATAGAAAACCATGATTATTTAAGAATATTAAAACTCTACATTAATAAGCAAGAAATAAATGACCCCATTGATTTTCTTAAAAATGAAGCTGGACTTGGAGCTGCTTCTTATGGATATGGATTAGGTCTGTATTTATCATTGAAGGGAGAAAAAGATAAAGCCAATTTAGTGTTCAATCATATACTGAACCTCAAACAATGGAGCGCATTTGGCTATATAGCTGCTGAATTTGAAAAACAAAATCTAACTCACTAAAGAAAATCTAGTCCTCTTAATACTTTTTTATTGAATTAAAGTAGTGTAAAGACGATTGACTGCTTTTCTGATTACGGCATTATATCCAGCCTCGTATTCAGGTGGACAACCATTGATAATAACTACAATGCCAAATTCTTTATCAGGATGGAAAAACATCGCACTGTATAACCCATAGGCCACGCCGGTATGACCAATTAATGTTTCGCCAGGTATCATGGTCGTAGATGTTTCCAAAGCAAATCCATAAGGTTCTTTACTACTTGCTGGCGCTTGCATAAGCATAGCATATTTCTTTGAAAGCAATCTTCCTCCCTTGTATTTCCCCATGCGCATATGCATCATCATGTACTTGGCTAAATCGGGCGCCGAGATCTTCATGCCTCCTGTAGGAGAAAATGCAGGCGTTGTTCGTCCCAATTGATAACCATCCTTTAATTCAGATCTCACAGCATATGCACCGGCAGATCTGGCATAATTTTTTGAATCCGTATTGTACTCATAGATGTAGGCAAACCTAGAACTATCCAGTTTTGTTACATCATATCCTCCATATAATGATAATGGCTTTAATACCAGCTGAATTACATAGTCGTCAAAACGTTGCTGACTCGCTCGCTCCAAGATTGCACCAATCATATTGTAATTAAGATTACAATACAAAAAGCTATCCCCAGGAGCATAATCACTATAGGCCTTCATCCAATTGGGATTCTTGTTGGGATCAATTACATCTAAATTAAAATACCCCTCACTATCATTGATTGATGAAAGATGGGATAACATCAAGCGCAAGGAAATTATTTTATCAGGAAATTTAGGATTGCGAACACTAAACCCAATCAAATCACTGACATCCTCGTCTAGATTAACCTTACCCGCATCTACCAATTGCATGATGGAAGTCGCTGTAAATGATTTTGAAATAGATGCAATACGGAAGATATGCTTCGATTCAAGTGATTTTTTATTTTCTACATCTCTATACCCATAAGCGCCTGTAAAAATCAACTTCCCTTTTTTTACTACTGCTACCGACATGCCAACGGAACCTGTTTCTTTCATCAGTACCTGCATGACATCACTTGCTGATTGAGCAAACATATCACCACTAACAAATTGAAAATTAAAGAGAAGAAGAAATAAATAAAACTGTTTTCTAATTTGCGTCTGCGGAATAGCAATCATTTGCTTCAGTTTAGACCTGTAATATAATTTTACAAAACGAACTCTTCAAATTCTTTTAAGGCGTTGGGATTTCTAACAGCATCAAGACTAGCAGATTGCTCCGGTGATAACCCCATCAAGATTCGTTTCACAGGAATCTCCATCTTCTTTCCACTGATTGTATAAGGTATGTCGGTAACTGCATAAATAGCATCTGGCACGTGACGGGGAGAACAATCTTTTCGCAAAGTTGATTTAATCGCTTGCTGGATTTCTTCAGATAAACTCACTCCTTCGGCTAATTTGACAAACAAAGGCATGAAGAAACTTCCATCTTTCTGCTCTAAACAAATAACCAGACTGTCCTCAACAAATGAAAAGCCATCCAAGACCCTGTAAATTTCGGCAGTACCAATTCTTACGCCATCACGGTTTAATGTGGCATCTGATCTGCCGGCAATAATTACACTTCCTCTGGATGTCAGTGTAATAAAATCACCATGCCACCA
>CAMDFC010000074.1 GCA_945897185.1 Chitinophaga pinensis
CCTAAAGATATCCGTTGGCATTTTATTGGACATTTGCAATCCAACAAAGTAAAAATGATTGCACCGTTTGTCCATTTGATTCATGGTGTTGATAGCTTAAAACTATTGGAGGTTATTAATAAAGAGGGTGGAAAATTAGAGAGACAAATCAATTGTCTTTTGCAAGTTCATATTGCAAAGGAAGAGACCAAGTTTGGATTTGATATACCAGAGGCCAAACAGGCCGCAATAATCTATTTTCAAGAAAAAAAACATGCGCATGTTGCAGTTTGTGGTTTGATGGGGATGGCTTCATTTTCAGACAAGCTTCAATTGGTGGAAGAGGAATTCAAATCGTTGAAACAGCTATTTGGGGAAATAAAAGAATTATATACAAATGCCATTCAATTCAACATTTTGTCAATGGGAATGAGCGGCGATTATTTGATGGCAATTCAGAATGGAAGTACGATGGTGAGGGTGGGGAGTTTGTTGTTTGGGAAGAGAAGTTAGGAAGTTATGTGTTGTGAGTTATGGGTAAAAATAACCTCACAACTCATACCTCACAACTCACAACTCATAACCCACAACTCATAATCCATAACCCACAACCCACAACCTTACTTCTTCTTGGCCGCATAATCAAACACAAGGTTACAAAACGCTTTTACACCAACATCAAGCATACTGTCATCAATATAAAAATCAGGTGTATGATGCGGTGCAGCTTTAGCAGGGTCGGTCCCTTTTGGCATACCGCCTAGATTGAAGAAAAAGGTTGGCGCTCTTTCCCCAAAAAAAGAAAAATCTTCTGCACCGGTTGTCCATCTGCCCATTGTAACATTTTCTTTTCCTGCTGCTTTCTCGAGTGAGGCAATAGATGCAGTAACAAGCGCAGGATCATTATAGGTGACGAGTGTTTTGGTATCAATATTTACTTCTACTTGTGCACCCCATGCTTCAGCAACTTTTTGTGCGACCTGCTTAATTTTTACATGCACATCTTTTTGCATTTTGCTATCGAGTGTTCTGATTGTTCCTTCTAGTTCCGCTTCTTCGGGAATGATATTTGCTCTCACGCCACTGTGAAATTTACCTACTGTAATTACTACAGGTGCAATAGTTAAATCAGATTGTCTACTTACAATGGTTTGTAAGTTGTTAATGATTTGTGTTCCAACAACGATAGGGTCGATGCCTGTCCATGGTGTTGATCCATGGGTTTGCTTGCCTTTCACTTTGATGGTGAACCAATCGGAGGATGCCATCATGGAGCCGCTTATGTATTTGATTTGACCGATTTCTAAACTAGAGGAAATATGTAAGCCAAAGACAGCTTCCACTTTAGGGTTGTCCATTACACCTTCTTTAATCATCAAAGGAGCGCCACCTTCTTCATTTCCGGGAGAACCTTCTTCAGCGGGTTGAAAAAAGAATTTGATGGTTCCTGCAATGTCTTTTTTCATAGAAGCCAATACTTCAGCAGTCCCCATTAAAATAGAAGTATGTGTATCATGACCGCAGGCATGCATCACGGGGACTATATTTCCCAAATAGTCTGCTGTAACCGTAGATTTGTACGCTACATCAACTCTTTCTTTAACGGGTAGTCCGTCTATATCCGCACGAAGTGCAATAACTGGTCCGGGTTTACCCCCCTTCAACACGCCCAAAACACCCGTTTTGGCAAGCTTGGTTACTTCGATACCCAATTTGGCGAGGTGGGCTGCAATGTATTCTTGGGTTTTGAATTCGCGGTTACCCAGTTCTGGATTCTGGTGAATATGCCTTCTCCATTCAATCAATTTGGCTGAAATGGCAGTAGATTTTGCATCAATTGTAGCTGTATAGGTTGATTGAGCAACTGCTGAAGCCATGAATAAGGTGAGGGCAACTGAAAGAATAATTCTCATTTCTTAAAATTTAGAATTGTAATATAAGAAATTTGAAGGTTTCTATTTCGTAACTTTGCAACCTTTCAGCAACTTCAATTTAACAAGATGATCAGCGCACGCAATATTACCCTGGCTTATGGCAAAAGAGTACTTTTTGATGAAGTAAACATCAATTTTATCAAGGGCAACTGTTATGGAATTATTGGGGCCAATGGAGCCGGGAAAAGTACTTTTTTGAAGATCTTGAGTGGTGAAATAGAACCCAATAAAGGCACAGTAGAGATCACTCCTGGAGAACGAATGGCGGTTTTGAACCAGAACCAGTTTCAATTCGACGAACAGTCGGTTTTGAATACAGTATTGATGGGGCACAAGAAATTATGGGAAGTGGGTCAGGAGCGGGAGAAGATTTATGCCAAAGAAGATTTTTCGGAAGAAGATGGAATAAGAGCAGGAGAGTTAGAATCGGAGTTTGGAGAAATGGGGGGGTACACTGCCGAAAGTGACGCTGCAACATTTTTAAATGAATTGGGTGTAAAAGAAGGCTATCACCAGACCTTGATCAAAGACATGCCTTCCAATTTGAAAGTGCGTGTACTTTTGGCACAGGCCCTTTTTGGAAACCCAGATATTCTGTTGTTGGATGAGCCTACAAACGGATTGGATATTGAAACCATCGGGTGGCTAGAAAATTTCCTTGCTGATTACCAGAATATTGTATTGGTGGTGAGTCACGATCGTCACTTTTTAGATGCTGTGTGTACGCACGTTTCAGACGTTGATAGGCAAAAGATTAAAACCTTTACTGGGAATTATACGTTCTGGTATGAGTCTTCTCAATTGATGGCAAGGCAGATCAATGACAAGAATAAAAAGAATGAGGATAAGCGACAAGCTTTGCTTGATTTCATCGCGCGATTCAGTGCCAACGCATCTAAATCTAAACAGGCCACATCCAGGAAGAAAGCATTGGAAAAATTGACCATTGAAGAAATTGAACCATCCAACAGAAAATACCCGGGTATTATTTTTCAACCATTGAGGGAGGTAGGCAATCAAATTCTGTCTATAGAAAATTTAAAAAAATCGGTTGATGGAAGAAACCTGTTTGATAAAATAACTTTCTCGGTTAGCAAAGGAGATAAGATTGCATTTGTGAGTAAGGATGCATTGGCCGTGACTGCTTTTTTTGAAATTATCAACAACCAAGTCCAAGCAGATGGAGGAAAATTTGAATGGGGTACAACCATTACCAAGTCGTATTTGCCTGTAGAGAATTCAGCATTTTTCATGGAAGATCTAGGATTACTCGATTGGCTTCGTCAATTTGTTCCATCGCATGTTACCGATGCCGATGAGCCATTTTTGAGAGGGTTCTTGGGTAAAATGCTATTTAGTGGAGATGATATTCAGAAAAAAACAAAGGTGTTAAGCGGGGGAGAAAAAGTAAGATGCATGGTGAGCCGCATGATGTTGCAGAATCCCAATCTTGCGATTTTGGATCAACCAACCAACCACTTAGATTTGGAAAGTATCCAAAGCTTCAACGAAGGATGTATGAATTTCCCGGGGGTAGTAATGCTCACTTCCCACGACCATACCTTTATGCAGACTGTAGCCAACCGCATCATTGAATTGACACCCAAGGGCGCTATTGATAGACTCATGACTTTTGATGAGTACGTAACCGATAAACGCGTTGCAGAGCTCAGGGCTGAGTATTATGCATAATTTAGGTCATATTACTACTGACGGTATTCTCCAAAAACTTTCCGGAGTGTTTCTGCAATTTCACCGAGTGTGCAATGGTGTTCAACGGCGTCAATGACCAACGGCATTAAATTGGTATTTTCCAATGCTGCCATCTCAATTGCAGATAAGCAAGCCGTTGCTTTTTCATGATTCCTTTTGGCTTTGAGTTTATTTATTTTTTCAATTTGTATTTCACGAATGGTGTCGTCAATTCTAAAAGGTTTTGGTCCAGCTGCCGCAGTTGTCTGAAATTTATTTACACCTACAATAACTTTTTTTTCTTCTTCAATATCTTTCTGGTATTTGTATGCACTGGCTGCAATCTGCTCCTGCATAAAACCTTTTTCAATAGAAGCCACACTGCCACCCATTTTATCTATCTGCAACATGAGTTTTTCAATTTCAATTTCCATCGCTTTGGTCATGGCTTCTACATAATAAGAGCCTGCAAGTGGATCGGCGGTATCGGCTACACCACTTTCAAATGCAATGATTTGTTGTGTTCTTAAAGCAACCTGTGCTGCTTCTTCCGTTGGCAAGCTCAAGGCCTCATCAAAACCATTGGTATGAAGCGATTGTGTGCCACCCAAAACGGCTGATAAGGCTTGCAAGGTTACTCTTGAAATGTTGTTGAGCGGTTGTTGTTGCGTGAGTGTGCTGCCTCCTGTTTGTGTATGAAAGCGAAGCATCATTGCTTTTGCATCGGTTGCACCCAACGCTTGCATGGTTTTTGCCCAAATTTTTCTGGCCGCTCTAAATTTTGCAACTTCTTCAAACAAGTTGTTGTGCGCATTGAAGAAAAAGGAAAGTCTTTTTCCTAGTGTGTTTACATCAATTCCTTTTTCAATAGCGGCATTAACGTAGGCCTTTCCATTGCTCAAGGTAAAGGCGATTTCTTGTGCGGCGGTACTGCCAGCCTCCCGAATATGGTAACCGGAAATGGAGATAGTATTCCATTTGGGCATTTCTTTACTACACCATTCAAATATGTCTGTGATGATACGCATGGAAGGTTGAGGAGGGTAGATGTAGGTTCCTCTTGCAGCATATTCTTTGAGTATATCGTTTTGTATGGTGCCATTTAATTTTGAGATATCTGCACCTTTTCTTTTAGCAACTGCTGCATAGAGCGCCAACAGAATAAATCCGGTTGCATTGATGGTCATGGATGTAGAAACCTGTTCTGGATTGATACCATCAAAAAGGATTTCCATGTCTTCAATACTGTCGATGGCAACACCTACTTTGCCTACCTCTCCTTCAGATAAAATATGGTCGCTATCATATCCAATTTGGGTGGGAAGGTCAAATGCCACACTCAACCCGTTTACTCCTTGTTCAAGTAGGAATTTATAACGCTTGTTACTTTCTTCCGCAGTAGAAAAACCGGCATACTGGCGCATGGTCCATTGTTTGCCTCTGTACATGTCTTCCTGAATCCCTCTGGTGAAAGGAAATTGTCCGGGTAACGGTTCTGGGGCTGGAAGATCCTGCTCATCATATACCTTTTTGATTTCTATCCCTGAGTCGTTTTTAATTTTGTCGTTCATGGTGTTGGTTATAAGCGTGACAAAACTTTTTTTGCTTCATTTCTGATTAAATCCAACACCAGGGGTTGGATGCTTGCGTTGGGGTCGGCAGCTAGAAAATCTTGAATGGCCTTGGTTAGGTCGGTTCCTGAGGCGTTTGCTGACAAGGTAAGAGACAATTGAGTAAGTATGAAGAGTTGCTGGTCTTTCATGTCGCAAATGGCTTGCCAGCTGCCTTCATCAATATAAATCTGTTGTGACAGGTTATATTCAAACTCAGATTGGATGGCTTCTTTAAATACAACGGACAATTGATTAGCGGAGAGGGTACCTGCTGGGAGTCTGTCTACTAAAGCTGTAAAACCAGCTCTTTCAATAAAAGTAACCAGCCGCTCATAGGCTTGCATGGTGAGTTGTGCATTTAAGTTTGACATATTCAGGTAGCTTGCAACAAATGTACACCACGGGTGTTGAATAATAGGTTTGATAAATAGTATTAATTTTGCAGTATGGAAACGAATACAATTTTACCGGTAACGCTTACGAAGACGGCTACTGAAGAAATAACAAGGTTGTTTAACAATAGGGAAGAAGGAACTGATAAAATGTTACGCATTGGCGTTAAAGGTGGCGGTTGCTCTGGTTTTAGCTATGTATTGGAAATGGATGAGAAGATGGAGCGTGATGAAGTGTTTGAGATTGAAGGTATTCCTTGCATAATAGATCCTTCACACAGTATGTATTTATTTGGGATGGAAATTGATTGGAAAAATGGATTGGATGCGCGTGGATTCATTTTTAACAACCCCAATGCCGCAACTACTTGTGGTTGTGGAACATCTTTTGCCGTCTAACTGTTTTTTTAATTAAAATAAAAAAGAGGGAAGCAATTCCCTCTTTTTTTATGTACAAATCAGTTGCTTTATTTTTTTGCTTTATCAGCTCTTCCCAAAGGTTTGTCTTTGGCAATATCAATCAATACAGGCGATGCAACAAAGATGGTTGAATACGTACCTGAAATTACACCCACCAACATTGCAAACGCAAAACCTCTTGTTACTTCGCCACCGAAGATGAAAAGAATCAAGATGGTTAAGAATACAGTGAGGGAAGTCATGATGGTTCTGCTCAACGTATCATTGATAGAACGGTTGATGATTTCAGTCTTGGTTGCGCCTCTAAGTTTAACACTGTATTCCCTGATTCTGTCAAATACGATTACGGTATCGTTCATTGAGAAACCAATTACAGTTAAAATGGCAGCAATAAAATACTGATCAATTTCCAATGGGAAAGGTACTATACCTCTAAGGAAGGAGAATACCGCCAAAGTAACAAATACGTCGTGCAAGGTTGCAATTACTGTTCCAATTGAATATCTCCAGTCGCGGAAACGCAAGAAAATATAAAGGAAGATGGCAATCACTGCAAGTATGGTGGCTTGAATAGCGCCTTTCTTTAAATCGTCTGAAATAGAGGGTTGTACAGTTTGTGAACTCTGTTTGTAATTCTTTTTGAAATCAGCGTAACTCAGGTTTGCAGGTAGACTTTCTTTAAGACCAGTAAACAAAGCCACATCAACTGCTGAATCTGCGCTCTTGCTTGGGCTGTCAATCATGTAGGCAGTGGTGATGTTCAACGTTTTGTTATCGCCGACTGTTTTGATAATTGGCGCTTCACCAAATACTACTTTAAGTGACTCTCTTACTTTGTTGTTGTCTGTTGCTGCGTCAAATCTAACAGTATAGCTTCTTCCACCTTTGTACTCAACACCTTGGTCAAATCCATTAAACAAAGAACCAACTCCTAATACCAAAACAATGGTAGAGGTGATGTAGGCATATTTTCTAAACTCAATGAATTTAAACTTGGCATTCTTGAAAATATTTTTACTGAGTGTAGTAAAATACTTGAATTCCCTGTTCTTGCTTGTCCAGTAATCAGTAATCAACCTAGAAACCATGATACCGCAGAACAAAGAAAGAAGAATACCCAAGATTTGTGTTGTAGCAAAACCAAGGATTGGTCCTAATCCAAAGTAGAATAAAATGATTGCAGTAATTAATGTAGTAAACTGGGCATCCAATACCGGAGCCATTGACAATTTGTATCCTTCCGAAACAGCCAGCTGGTAGCTTTTTCCAAAGTTCAATTCATCTTTGATACGCTCAAATATTACCACGTTTGTATCAACAGCCATACCGATGGTAAGAACCAAACCGGCAATACCTGGTGCGGTTAAGGTAGCACCCATGGCACTTAAAATACCAACTGTGAAAATCAGGTTTAGGATAAGTGAAAGGTTGGCTACCCATCCTCCAGTGTTATAATAAGAGACCATCAAAATAAAGATGATCAAGAATGAAATGACAAATGCAATGGAACCACCTTCGATGGCTTCAGCACCCAATGTTGGTCCAACTACTTGTTCCTGAACAATCTTTGCTGGAGCAGGAAGTTTACCCGACTGCAATATATTAGATAAATCTTGTGCCTCTTCGATGGTGAAGCTGCCACTGATTTCTGAATTACCGGTGGTGATAGGATTGATTACGTTTGGAGCAGAATAAACGAGGTTGTCTAATACGATGGCAATTGGCTTGCCTACGTTATTGGTGGTCATTTCACCCCAAATTCTTTCACCTTGTTTTGTCATCAACATTTTGATGGCAGGGCGACCTCTATCGTCGAAATCTTGAGAGGCTTGTTGAACGCCATCACCTTCCAATTTGGCTTTGTCAGAACCTTCAACGGTCTTCAATGCATAAACAGCAACAATATCACTTTTTATGCCTTGATCGTTTGTCTCAGGAATACCAAATGCAAAACGAACGTTACCAGGAAATTGGCTTCTTACGTTTTCAATGGCCATGTATTCACTGAAAACTGAAGTATCACGTGTAGAAATAAATCCGAGGTTAGGCGCAAAGCTCATTCTTCCTTGTGCATCCTGTTGTGGAGGTATGGGTTGGAAAATGGAGAAGAAAGATTTTCCAGCAGGTTTTGCTGAATCTTTTTTCACTGGAGCTGTTTTCACCAATTCATTGATGGTAGCAGTCTTTGTGGTATCTGTTATAATTTTTGTCTCTGTTACAACAACTTCAGCGGCTGCAGTATCTACAGATGATGAAGTTCCTTCGTAGAAAGTACGAAGCGCTTTCTCTGCATCTGTGAATGGTTTGTCCAATTCAGCGATGTTGTAAATTTCCCAGAACTGAAGGTTGGCAGTAGCTTGCAAATATTTTCTCACACGCTCAGGATCATCTTTAACACCAGGAAGCTCTACAATAATAATACCATTGGATTTATTCAGTTGAATATTAGGTTGTGCAACACCAAACTGATCGATACGTTTTTGGAGTACATTGAAAGTATTGTCGATTGCACCTTCAGCCGAAGATTGAAGTTTGGTAATTACAGCGTTATCGCTGTCTTCCATTTTGATGGTTCTGTTGCCGGTTCCTGCGAAAAGGGTAGACAACCTGCCATTTGGATTTTGTGATTTGTATGCTTGTGCAAACAAGCTGATGAAATCTTCATCGCTGCTCGCTTTTAATTTATTGGCTTCTTTGATAGCGTTGTTAAGTGCAGGATCTTTTGCATTTACAGCCAAAGACCTGAGCAAGCCTTCCAATTCTACTTCGAGCGTTACACTCATACCGCCTTGCAGATCAAGACCCAAATTGAGTTCTTGTTCCTTTGCTTTTTGGTAGTTGATGGCACCGGTGATGCCATAAGTAATTGTAGTTTCCCTGGTGCTATCCAATAGCCTGCGGAGTCTCTTGTTGAATTCCAATTCTTTGGTCTCTGTATCAGCACTTTGGAAATTGGCTTTTACAAAAGCCTGTGCTTTTTCCTCCTGCTTTTTCTCATGGTTGCGAACCACCAAAGTAAAGTGCAGTTGGTAAATGGAGATCAGGATCAGTGCTACCGCAAAAAAACGAACCAAACCTTTAAGTTGCATATCAAAACTTGTTTACGCTTAAAAATGAAACCCGACTATGTCGGGGCGGGCAAAGATAGGGGATTTTACCCTCAAATCATATTGGAAATGAGTCCAGTTTTTTTACCTTTGCATCAAATATTACATCATGAAACTTTCATCGCGCCTCGACCTCTTTGCTGAACCAGAAACACTTAAGATGGCAAAATTGGGCCGTGAACTCAGGGCCAGGGGGGTAGATGTAA
>CAMDFC010000075.1 GCA_945897185.1 Chitinophaga pinensis
AAGCTGAGGAAGGGGCTACCATAAAAACAAAAGGTGGAAATACACATAAACTAACTGCTCAGGGATGGAATGCCTTTGGATAATAATTAATCTACAATCATAAAGCCATCTCCATCTTTCCAAAAAGGAAGTTTTTCACGCACTTCTCTTAGTTTATTTTTTTCAATGGTAATGGTGTGCACGTCCTCGTTATGAGAATTTTGATAAAGCACCTCACCCATTGGATCTACCACCATGGTGTCTCCGCTGTGGTAGATTTGATTTCCATCATTGCCTACCCTGTTTACGCCAAAAACAAAAGATTGGTTTTCAATGGCCCTTGCCTGTAACAATGTTTTCCATGCATTGCTTCTTCGTTCTGGCCAATTGGCAACATAAACCAACACGTCGTATTCTGGATTAAAATTGTTTTGCTCATCTTGTTGCAATTGTTGACGAGACCAAATGGGAAATCGAAGATCGTAGCAGATCTGTAAGTTGATTTTCCATCCACCTACGGAAGCGATGGTTCGCTTATTACCAAAACCATAATGTTGGTCTTCTCCCGCCAAGGAAAAGCAATGCCTTTTATCATAAAATCCATATTGTCCGTTGGGTTGCATCCAAACAAAACGATTGAAATAGACATCGTTTTCCGAAACGATGATGCTTCCTCCCAAAATGATGTTTTTTTGTTTGGACAATTGGCGCATCCATTTTACCGTTTCTCCTTCCATGGTTTCTGCAAACAAGGCTGGTTGCATACTAAAGCCTGTAGAAAACATTTCGGGCAACAAAACAATATTTGTTTTTTCTGCAATGCCCAAGATTTTTTTCTCCAGCATTTCCAAATTGGCTGTTTTATTTTCCCAATGCAGGTTGGTCTGTATCGTTGTGATCATCAGTTTTTCCATAAAATAATTTCATTGCGTTTGTTATGATGTTGTTTTCGAAACCCCTGGACAATAAGTATTGTCGCGTTTTTGACTGTTTAACATAAACTGTATTTCCGGGTCCCCTTAAAGAGGTCCATTTCTTTTCGAGTTGCTTGAGTAAAGAAGCCCCATACGCGTCCATGTCTATTTCTTCGCGTAAAGCTTTTTTTATACTGTACTCCGAAACCCATCTTTTTTTTAACTCTATTTCGATTTTTTTCCTTCCCCACCCCTTTATTCGAAACTTTCCACCCACAAAAGCTTTTGCAAATCTTTCTTCATTAAGAAAACCATCTTCAATGAGTTTGGAGATGATTTGATTCGCATCTGACCAACTTAAGCCATAAGTAGACAATTTCGTCTTCACCTCTTGGTGTGCTCTTTCCTGAAAAGCACAATAGTGGCGGATCTTTACATATGCCTGCTCCGGAGAAATTGTCTTTTTCCATGTTCTTGTCTCGTCCATCTATGGCAAATTACTGATTAACAATTGAGGTGTTGGTGGTTTTCAACATAATTCCGTTGTTTTTTGTAGAAAATGTCAAGAAATTTTGGACGATTCTTAGTCGCCTTGAGATTATATTTGTCCTTAAACATAGGTTAATATGAAATTCATTGTTTCCTCTTCTGCGTTACTTAAACAGTTGCAACAGATCAATGGTGTGATTGGCTCCAATAATGTACTCCCTATTTTGGAAGATTTTCTGTTTGACATTGAAAAAAATAAGCTTAGTGTAATTGCAACAGACTTGGAAACCGTAATGAAAATTCATATGGATATTGAAGCAAAAGACAGCGGTCGGGTTTGTATTCCGGCAAAAATATTGATGGATTCTCTCAAAAACTTACCCAACCAACCCCTCACGTTTGATATCGATAAAAACTTTGGTGTTGAGATAACGAGCGACAATGGAAAATACAAGGTGATGGGAGAAAATCCAGATAATTTCCCAAAAGAACCACCAGCGGATGATACTTCTGGATTTAGCATGACCAGCCACTCTCTACTTACTGCAATTAACAAATCAATTTTTGCTGTCAGTAACGATGATCTTCGTCCGGCTATGACTGGCGTATTTTTTGAATTAGAAAAAAATGGCATCACTGTTGTTGCAACAGATGCACACAGGTTGGTGAGGTATAAAATGAAGGGCGTGAGTTGTCCAAAATCAGATTCGTTCATCGTTCCAAAGAAGCCTTTGAACTTATTAAAAGCTTCGCTGCCAGACAATGATGATGAAATCACCGTGTCGTACAACAGCAACCATCTTTTTGTTAAACACGGCACCGTCCATTTGTCTTGTCGTCTTCTTGATGCAAGGTTCCCCGACTATAAAGTGGTTATCCCAGCGGAAAATCCTTACAGAATGACAATCGGTAGACAAGATTTTCAATCTGCTTTGAGACGAGTAAGTATATTCAGTAACAAGAGTACGAATTTGGTTACGCTAAATATTTCTGGAAGTGAATTGCAGTTGATGGGGCAGGATGTAGATTTTAGTTTTGAAGGAAACGAGCGCATGTCTTGTCAGTACGACGGCGAAGACATCGCCATCTCTTTCAATGCGCGTTTCTTAATTGAGATGCTTTCCAGCACCGATAGTGATGAGGTTAGGTTGGAGTTGTCTACACCAACAAAGGCTGGTTTAATAAAGCCTGTTGAACAAGATGAAAACGAGGACCTCCTGATGCTAGCAATGCCACTGATGTCTAATTAAAATATTAAATTGATTGATATGGATGTGTTGATTTCCTATTTCAGCGATCTTGAAAAAAGACCCCTCGAAAGAGCGGGTTTTTTTATCGTAGGAATGGTTTTGCTCTGGCTGGTTGAAAATGCTGTTCCTCTGGTTCATGCGCATTATAAAAAATCAAAAAGCAAACACGCGGCTACCAATGTTGCTTTTACCGCCATTCATTTTATCATTCACACCCTACTCGCTGGTGGTATTATTTTTATAGCGGGGTGGACAGAAAAAAATAATTTTGGTTTAATTCATTGGGACAGCTTCCAACCCTTGGTTGTGGTCTTAATCACTTGTTTGGTTTTGGATTTTTTTGCTGGTTGGCTCTGTCATTTTGTAGAACACCAAATTCCACTATTTTGGAGATTCCACATCATTCACCATGCAGATAATAATGTTGATGTTACAACAGGCCTAAGACACCATCCGCTGGAATCGGTATGGCGTGGTCTCTTTTTTTACATGGGTATTTTTGTTTCTGGTGCACCCATGTATGCAGTTTTATTGTACCAAACGATGTTGGTTTTCATTACGGGTTTTACACACGCCAACATCAGTCTTCCTGGTTGGCTGGATAAATCAATTAGTTGGATTCTTGTTTCACCAAACATGCACAAAGTTCATCACCACTGGAAACAACCATATACAGACAGTAATTATGGTGCTGTGTTTTCTATATGGGATCGTTTGTTGGGCACCTTTATGAAGCTTGATCCATCAAAATTAAAATATGGGTTAGACCAATACTATCCTAATGAAAAAGATGAAGACTTCATTGCTTTGATGAAACGTCCATTTCAAAAACTAAAATAACCTGTGAAAAAAATTGCTGTTATTCCTGCGCGCTTTGCCGCTACTCGTTTTCATGGAAAGCTGATGCAAAAAATTGGCGACAAAACAGTTATTCGGATGGTTTACGAAAACGTTTTGTCGATGCAAATTTTCGACCAGGTTATTGTTGCTACAGACAGTAATGAAATAATGGAAGAAATTAAATCTATTGGTGGAGAGGTTATAAAAAGTACCCGAAACCACCAATCGGGCACTGACAGGGTTGCAGAGGCTGTTGAAAATATGGATGTGGGTGTGGTTGTAAATATTCAGGGTGACGAACCATTTATAGAAGCGGGTCCATTAAAAAATCTAGTAGACGCTTTCTTAGACCCACTTGTATCGGTTGCTTCAGTAATGAAAAAGCTTGATGTTGATGAAGATATTAACAACGCAAATATTGTAAAGGTGGTTTGTGATAAATTAAACAATGCGGTTTATTTCAGCAGGTCTCCTATTCCTTATAAAAGAAACCTACAGTCAACTTTACCCGTCTATAAACATATTGGTGTTTATGCTTTTAAGAAAGAGGCACTCCTTGCTTTTACCCAATGGCCAATGAGTTTATTAGAACAAGCTGAGATGTTAGAACAGCTTCGGTACTTAGAAAATGGTGTTTCAATAAAAATGATTGAAACAGAAATTAATAGCATTGGTATTGACACGCCGGAAGACCTGGAAAAAGCAAGAGCACTATTTGCAAATAGACAACAATAAACACGTTACCTCCTTTTAAATACAGGAACCGCACTACAAGCCTCTCCATACATAAGCGATTTTACATAGGGTAGTAGTAGGCTTGTAATTTCTGTGTATGCGAAAGCGGGTATTTCTTTATCTCCACAACCCTTTATTATCACTCGCTTATCTTGGTAATCATTTTCTTTAAGTGCTTGAATGTTTTGAATAAAGGTGGATTTAAAAATATTTTCTTTCGTCCCTTCGTGTATAGATGAAGCAAAACCAGAAAGCTTAGATGATACAAGCATATACGCCCACATGGGTATAATGGCATCTGTTGAGCAAAAAATAGCCACTTGTTTATCTTTGTATTGTTCCCACTCGTGTTGATCTAAAGAAGCCCTAAAGTCTTTTTCTTTAAGTAGCATTTCCATAAAAAGAAACTCCTTGATATCAAAGGAGCAAATCTCCCCTTTTGGATAAAATTCTTCTAAATCAATGGTGATAATTCCACTTTCTGCCACCTTGTTTCTAAGCTCTTCCATGGTGCAAAAATACTCAAAAAAATTCAGCCACCCTTGTGAGGTGGCTGATTGTTTGTTCTCTCATGCGCAGTGTAAAAAATATTAGTACCCGGCTTGCCTTCTTTTATCTACTACTTTGGTAGATTTTTTTAGGGCTTCCATTGTGCTGTATACAGCGAATTGTTTCATTTGTTGCTCAATAGCCTTTTTTTGTCCAACGAAATCTACTGATGCGCTTGGAACAGCACCAATCTGATTCACCTTTATGAAGAAGGCGCCGCTTTGTCCCTCAATCACTTCCGATACATTAGACAAGTTCTTTTTATTAAACGCTGCACCAATAACTTTTGTTTCTGATCCTAATCCTGGTAAAAATGGATCACCAAACCTTACGGTGTCAATATTTGCGGTAATTCCTGCATTCTGGGTGGCAATTTTTGTGAAGTCTTTCTCTGCTCCTATTTTTTTAACTATCGCCTCCGCTTTTTTCTTATTTCTTAAAATCGGCTCAACCAAAACACGTGCAGTACTGGCTGGTTGAACTCCTTCAGGAATCTCGTTGGTAATAATGGCAACCACATATTGGTCTTTTAAATCAAATGGCTCAGAAACTGTTCCCACCTTATTGTCAAATATCCACTTGATAAGCGACCTAGAAGTAAGGGTTCCTGCTGTATAATCCAAACCCCTGATATTGTCTGCGTTGTTCTTGCTTAGTTTCATTTTTGAAACTGTTTCATCAAAAGATTTTTGATTCTTACTTGTTGAAGCAAATTGTGAAGCGGTGGTTGAGGCTGTGACGTCGGTCTCTTGACTTGCAACAATTGGTTTTGAAAGGTAGGCAACCTTGTATCCCTCTTCAAAATTTTTCTGATTCAGCACCTCAATTACATGATAACCAAAAGATGTTTTTACCACAGCCATGCTTCCCTTTGGTTTGTAAAATGCATAATCCACAAAATCTTTATCAAACGTACCCATATCAACAGAAGATAGGTTGTACTCACCTCCATTCATTTTACTTCCTTGGTCTTCGCTTTGTGTAGCTGCAAGTGAACCAAAATCTGCACTACCCTTGATTGCGTTATATATACTGTCTGCTGTTTTCTTTGCAGCACTGTCTGTCCTTTTTTGTTGTCCGCTTCTTGGGTCTACAACACCAATAAGAATATGTCTAACCTTAATAGAATCCGGAAGAGATCTGGTTTCAACTTTCTTTGCTATTACATAATTACCACCATCTAAATAAGGGCCAGTGATTTCACCAACAGACATTGCAATGATTGAATCCTTGGCTCCCATTTGTAACCTAGACTTCAACGCAAAGCCATCATAATAAGGCAATGCGGTATTGTTTCTTGTTACAAAACTTTTTGCATCTGCTGTTGATTGAAATTCTCCTTTCTGTGAAACCAACTGGTTGTAAAGTTTTGAAGAATCTTCCAAAGTTGGTGTAGCGCTGAAACTAACGTAAGAAATCCCTTTTACTTGCTCTTGTTTAAACTCGTCCTTATGGTTAGAAACATAGTCGTTTATTTCTTTGTCACTTACTTTTACTGTACTATCCGCAATTAAGCCATATGGAATATTTACAAAGGAAATAGAAGCAATGGCACTATTATCGCTTGCCATTTTTTCTAACATCCACTTTGGCACATATGAGGCTTGTGAAAACAGGGAGGTATATTTTTGTGTGAGCAGGTTAATTTCAATTGGGTTTAATAATTGATCATTAACACTTGCTATATCTTCGGGCTTGGCTTTCTTTATATTATTAAACCAGTTTTTTGCTGCGGCAAGATCAAAACCACCCGTATTTGGGTTTTGAAACAATTGCTTGAATTCTTGAGGAGCGTCTTCTGAAAAAAGAACGGCACCTAATTCTTTTGGGGTTATTGTAAGTCCCAGTTTCTTTGCCTCTGACTTAATTAGGTTTTCTTGGATATAAGTGTTCCAGACATTTTCAATAATTGACTGGGTCATCATCTCGTCTGTCTGCATTCCTTGAGAACGGTAGTTTTGCTCAACAAGGTTAACTTGTTTACTAAACTCCACAAGATCAACCTCTTGTCCATTTAAACTACCCACGGATGTTGCCTGACTGTCAAATCCGTTATTTCCTCCAACAAAGGCATCTTGCACAAGAAAGGCAATCAAGCTTATTGATATCATTGTTGTAAGAACAACGGCCGACTTATCCCTAATATTCTGAATAATTGACATATTATATGTATTAAAATTACGGAGGGCAAAAATAAGCTAAAAATGATTATTAACAAACTGTGGAAAAACTCAATTTATAGGCCGAATTTCGCTTTTTTTGGTTTGTCCACACCCTTTTGTTGATATCCTGATTTTTGTGTTGATTTCTATAGAATTCTACTATTCCTTTTGTGAATTAAAATAAAGATATACACGTCGGTTTTATTAAAAATAAAAACTTGGTTAGTTTGAAACATTCTTTTCATACTTTATCAACATTAAATACTTATAAAATTGTTGTTTATAAAAATTTTAGCGGTTTTTAAATTTTGTGTATTGTAGAATATTTATACAGCAGAAACAACAGAATGCTATTCACAACAATTTGTGTATTACTGTTTATTAATGTGAATTACTGGGTATAATATTTATTATTATTCAGTTGTAAACATATTAACACCCCTAATAGTAATAGGTCTTTATAGATATAATATATACATATAAATACTACGGTAATTATAAACACTGAAAATATTTTAAAATTACTCATCTTTGGTTCATCATTTTAAAGACATGAAAAACATAAAGAATATTATTTTTGATTTAGGTGGTGTTTTGATCGATTGGAATCCTGAGTACTTGTATAAAAAACTTATAGAGGATGAAACACAAAGAAAATGGTTTTTAGAAACGATCTGCACCAACGACTGGAATGAAAAACAAGATGCTGGAAGATTAATAAAAGAAGCAAATAATGAACTCACAGAAAAACACCCAGCATATAAAGATTTAATTTTAACCTATTATGAAAGATGGGAAGAAATGTTAAACGGACCAATCGTTGGAACGGTCGATATTTTTAGAACATTAAAAACAAATGAAAATCTTAATATTTATGCCCTAACAAATTGGAGTGCAGAAACATTCCCTAGAGCACTTCAAATTTTCGATTTTCTTCATTGGTTTGATGGTAGGGTTGTCTCAGGTGAAGAAATGACCAGGAAGCCGTTTAAAGAGATCTATGAGACGATTTTAAATCGATTTAATCTTGTTGCAGAAAATACAATTTTTATTGATGATAATTTGCGCAACATTGATGCGGCCAAACAATTTGGAATTTCGTGTATACATTTTTCTTCACCGGAACAATTAAGAGAAGAATTAACTAAATACAATCTACTTTAATTAACTAAATATTTGGTAAGCTATAAAACTCAAAACATAAGCTATTACAGTCATATATACCAATTGAATAATTGGCCATTTCCAAGAACCGGTCTCTCTTTTTACTACAGCCAACGTACTCATACATTGCATTGCTAATAAATAAAAAACCATTAATGAGAATCCTGTAGCTTTTGTATATACGGGAGTTCCATCACTTCTTTTTGCAGCATGCATTTTATCTCTTAGTGTTTCACTATTTTCATCAGCATCCTCGCCAACACTATATAATGTTGCCATAGTTCCCACAAAAACCTCTCTTGCAGCAAATGATGTAATTAATGCTATTCCTATTTTCCAATCGTAGCCAAGTGGACGAATTACAGGTTCTATACTTCTACCCATAATACCAGCATATGAATATTCTAATAATTCCGTCGCCTTTTCTGCATGATATACCTCAGTGTTTAATGGATTTGTTTTTATTAGTATTTCATATTTCTTCGATATCTGTTCTCTTTTTTCTGTAGGTCCAAATGAACTTAATCCCCATAAAATAAGAGAGATCACCATAATTACTTTACCCGCATCAAAAACAAAAACTTTTGCTTTTTCTACCATTGTAACAACGATGTTTTTCCAACGCGGTTGTCTATAGATCGGTAGTTCTAAAATAAAAAAACTCTTTTCTTTTATTTTTAT
>CAMDFC010000076.1 GCA_945897185.1 Chitinophaga pinensis
GAAATATTTTTTATTTCTCTCTTTTGCTGATTTCTCTCTTAGAAGGATTGTACTTGTATACGAGCAAAAGACCTACAAGAGGAGTAAAAACAATTGACCAAACAAATCCAATTATAAATCGAAGTTTCAATTGCTGACTAATTAAACCAACCGCTACAGAACAAAATACATATAAAGCGCAAATGATAATTAAAAGAAGGGGATTGCCATAGAGTTCTTCTTCAAACATGGGTTTAATTTTTTGTTAGCTGTATAATAATGCAGTCCAAGCAACCAAGGTATTAATAACAATGAAGAATGCAAACATGGATAGTGTTATCAAATCATTAAGCCTCTTTTCTACCTTATCAATTATGCCATCTTTAAAAATTACAGTCGGTACTACAGCCAACAATGCCATCATTATAATGATGATGGCCATACAAGATGTGTTGATGATCTCGGCAAGTGTGTATACGTTGGATGCAGGGAGTTTTGAAGAAAGTATATAGTTTGCACCAGCTGTTGTAAATAAAGCACCTACAGTATACCGGCTTGGGTCTGAGGAAAATGGGGCAATGAAGGTTACCAGTACAGCAATATACATGATAATGAAGAGCTTTAAAATAACAGAAAGACCACCTTTGTATATCCTTAAAGACATCCGTAATTGGGAAAAATCGACCTTATATCCTGCATCCAATTTGGGGTTACCCCTTGCAGATTTATAAGCATGGGGTTTCTCAATTAGCTTTACAGTAGATTCCTTTTCATAGCCGTTCACGTTAACTCTTGAGCTCACCTTTGAGTCTATGGTATCTGGAACAAAAACAACTTGGCTTCTGTCTAACCACTTGTGTTCAATAGGAATAATCAAATCGTGTTGGTCAATTGGATAAAGCGAAACATCAAAAAACTGTGTGTTTTGGGCTTTTACAAAGTATTGGATATAGGCTATGTTTTTTTTGACATCGTACACTTCTTGAATTTTTTCCGCTTTTAAAATATCACCATTGATGATGGAGAATGGTAATTCGTTATTATGTAGATTGTCGTTTCTTCCAGTTAAATTAATTTCATTTGGTTTCCATGAGAACCACAGATAGAATTCATAGGTCCAACTGGATTTTTTAATGTCTAAATCTTCTATTCTTTCGAGATAGGCTCCAATTTTTACTTTTTTTGTATTTGGTCCGGTCTCATATTTTTCAGGTTTTGTTTTGCCGGGGTCGGGCGCGATGGGGTCCATCGTTTTTTTTCTATCTGATTTTACACTTTCAGCCATCAACTTCACGTTAGATGTTAAATTAATTGCACTGTATATGCCTGTAATTAATATGGTTATCAAAATCCCAAATAGAATATAATGTGAGCTAGGTCTTTTCTGGTTCATTTTCTCCCGGTTAAATGCTTTTGTATACTTGAAATAAGTTCTTGTGAGTGTTGTTTTAAAATCAACATTTGTGCTTTGTTGGCAGATTGATTTCCATTGGCACTGGACACCCAAAAAATAAATTCGTTGATGTGGTTTGTGTTGGTTGAAAATAGTTTTATATCCCTTTGCAAGGGCTTGATATAGTATTTGTAATTTTTATGTTTTTCAGCATCTAACATGCTACTGAATACAGCTGCTTTAAAAATCTTTGAAGCTGCAATTCGGTATTGTATTAGAATATGCTCTTCTGTTTCGTTCAGCTTGTAAATCTTTTCTTTGATGTAATGGTATTTATTGATTTGGTCTATGATGCTTGAATTTGTGATCATGTTGTAACCTCCAGAATATTGCAATTGGGTTACTGCGCCTTCTGAAGCAGAAAAAGCTTCTCTGGTGGTCATGACTCTTGCACAGTAATAAATATCTTTGTTGTTTAAGCTCACGACCGAGTCATTTAGAAGAGCGATTAATTTATTCGCAAATATTCCCTTTTCTGATTTGTTCTTGATGGAATTATCTAAATTTATAATATCTGTTTGGAGGTCATTTACCATGGCTTCTAAGGTCTCCCTTTCCATATTTCTTTCTATTACCTCATCAGTATATTGCTGCCTGTAATTCTCTCCAATAGCACCCAAAAAAATGGCAAGAAAAAGCATCAGAAATTGAAGAAAATAGTCTTTAAATTGGCCCCCTTTTCTGTTTTCTACATCACTTGCCATATTTATAAAATTAGTATTCATAAAATAATTCCAATATTAATATTCAATTAAGTGATTTCAATACATTTAATATATTGGTAACAATAAATTAATCGTTTAGTAAATTTTGAATAATAAAATCTTGAATAATTTTGTTACATGTGTCTGAAAACTCTAAGGGGTACATTTCTTTATTTATTATTGATTAGCCCTTTAACTATATTTTCTCAATCTTTGGGATGCTGGAATACACTTAACCTCAATTATGATAATGGGAAGAAATGGTCTTTCTCTACTGAATTTCAACTCCGTTCACTTCAGTTTTACAGAAACTACAACTACAATGAATACAAGGCTTTCGTTAGTTACAAAGTGATGCCTAATCTACAAACCTCAGTTGTTTTGGGTAGGTACACCACTTATGGAAATGGCAAGACATTCCAAAACCCTAAATTGGCAGAGGAATTTCGCGCAGTGCTCCAGGTCGGTTTAAGTAATTCATTAGGGAAAGTAAAGGTTGATCATCGCTATCGTTTTGAAAAACGCTTCTACACCAGTGGCAACCGTGCTTCAAGAATTAGATATCGGATTGGTTTGGCGATGCCTTTGGATAAAGCGAAGAAAACTACATTGGGGGTTGCTAATGAGTTTCTTATTGCCATCACACAAGGAAGTAAGGTGATTCGATACGATAAAAATCGTGTGAGTATAGGTGTTACTCGAAAGTTGAACGATGTGGTATCCATGCAGGTTGGTTATCTAAATCAATACGACAGTAAATCTTTGGATGAACCAGGTAATAAATTCTTTGTCTATTCTCTATTACTTAATTTATCCAAATCAAACGCTCATCACCATTTGAACGCTGATAATTGATCTCCAATTTGTTGATTTTCAAGAACTATGCGTGGGGTTAAAAAAATGAGTATCTTCCAATGATGACTCCACCCAAAAAACTCCTGAGCCTTTTTGATATCACCATGATTGTAATTGGTCTAGTGATTGGAATGGGGATTTTTAGAACAGCATCTGATTCTGCACGAGCTGCAATTACGCCAAGTGTTTTTTTCGTCAGCTGGATTGTTGGCGGATTTATTGCTTTATGTGGTGCACTAACATATGCCGAAATAGGATCTAGGTATCCAGTTACAGGTGGGTATTATAAGATTTTTGCCACTTGTTATCATCCTTCTATTGCATTTGCAGTCAATTGTGTGATTTTAATTTCCAATGCCGCATCGCTTTCTGGTGTTGCATTGATTGGGAGCGAATACCTGGCAATTGATGTACTTAAACCATTGATAGGTATCGAGCTTTCTGAACTTTCGCAATCTTTTGTTTCGATGGGTGCCATTCTGGTTTTTTATTGCATCAATTTATTGGGGCTCCGCATGAGTTCGACTACACAGAATATTTTGATGCTGATAAAAATAGCCATGATTTTGTTGATTGTCTCTGCTATTTTTTTTCCAAATTCACATGTATCAACAATTATAGAAGTACCACAGGGAGAATTTACTTTCATGGATTATGTAAAATCTTTGGGTTTGGCATTGATTGCAGTTTCTTTCACCTATGGAGGGTATCAGCAGACCATCAATTTTGGTGAAGAAGTAAAAAATCCACAAAAGAACCTGCCTCGTGGAATATTCATTGGTATTGTTGTCATCATTTTACTTTATCTCTCAATCAGCTATGCCTATTACAACGTGATTGGATTTGAAGAACTGAAGCATACAAAGGGGATAGCTGCAATAGTAGCTGAGCGTATGTTTGGACCAGCTGGTAAATTTGCCTTTTCCATTCTGCTCTTCATTGCTGTATTGGCTTATGTAAATGTGTTGTTGCTCAGCAACCCCCGTGTAATGTTTGCGATGAGTGAAGATGGAATCCTTCCTAAGTCGTTCAGCAAGAAAGATGAAAAACGTGATGTACTTACGGTCAGCTTAACGGTGTATGCATTAGTCAGTGTAGTGATTTTGTTCTTTGCGGATACGTTTGATAAAATATTAGGGTTCACCATTTTTCTAGATTCTATTGGAATGGCATTTTCGGCAGCGACTATTTTTATCATTAGAAAAAAGACCAAACACCTGGATCCAAGTAAAATTTATTCTATGAAGTTTTTTCCTGTCATGCCCGTCATTTTTATTGGGGCTTATATTTTTGTAGCTACCAGTATTGCCATCGATAAGCCAGAAACGGCGCTAACCGCAACAGCAGTACTCGCTTTCTTTTTGGCCATATTTTTTATTACCCAAAAAAAGAAAAGCATCCATGCCTGATCAACAAGATATATCCTATATCATCAACCATTTGGGAGAGGACCATGCTTCTTATTTCAACGCAATCGCACCGCCCATCATACAAACCAGCAATTTTGTTTTTGAGACTGTAGATGATTTGCGTAAAGCATTTGAAGATGAAATGGGCGGCTACTTGTACAGTAGGGGGTTGAATCCAACGGTGGATATACTCAGAAGAAAACTTGCTGCATTGGATGGCGCTGAAGATGCATTGGTTTTCAACAACGGAGCTGCGGCCATTTTTGCCGGGGTGGTTGCAAACGTAAAGGCAGGCGACCATGTGCTTTCGGTGCAGCATCCTTATACATGGACGGCCCACTTGTTTGATAAAATACTTTCGAGATTTGGGGTGACTGTAACTTATGCTGATGGTTCTGATACTGCAGCATTTCTTTCCCACGTTAAACCCAATACCACATTTATTTATTTGGAATCTCCCAATTCCTGGTGGTTAGATATACAAGACCTAAGAGCAATAGCAGATTTTGCTAAACCAAAGGGTATTGTCACTATGATTGACAATACCTACTGTACGCCAATTTATCAGCGGACCATAGATTTTGGTATTGATATTGCTATGCAGACAGCAACCAAATACATTGGAGGGCATAGCGATACCTTAGGTGGGGTGCTTACCGGCTCATCAGAAATGATGCGAAAAATATTTCTAAGCGAATACCTCTGCGCAGGAAATGGTATTCAACCCTTTAATGCATGGTTGTTGTTAAGGGGATTAAGAACTTTACCTGCCAGATTAGACAGGATTACACAATCTACCTTAAAGGTGTTGGAATTTTTGAAGACGGTCCCCCAGGTTGAATCACTGATTTTTCCATTAGATTCCTCTTTTTCTCAATACGAGTTGGCAAAGAGGCAGATGAAAGGGGCATCCGGACTCATTTCTTTTTACATAAAAGCAGAAAACATTGAATCAATTGAAAAATTCTGTAACAGCCTGAAAGCCTTTCGAATGGCTGTTAGTTGGGGCGGTCATGAGTCGCTTATAATTCCCAAATGCGCTGGAATCAAGCAATCCGAGTTTGATGTAAACAATCCAACCCATAGGCTAATCCGCTTATACATCGGGTTGGAAGAGCCTGATTTTCTTATAAATGACCTTTCAAAAGGCTTTAGTGGGGTATGACTGTTGTAAGCGGTCGTTTCAGAGGACAGGTGATTTTGTGAATCCCTCATTTAGTTGAATCTTTGCAGTGTATTTCAGGATTTTCCTGGGACAACACGAATTAACTTAATGCTATGATAATGAGGGCTTTATTTTTTGTGGTAATGTCGGTTTCTGCTTCTCTTGCTTATGGGCAAGGATCATTCTGGGATTTGAAGCGATGTGTTGAGTATGGAATGAATAACAATATTAATGTTAGGCAGGCTAAAATTGATGCTGACGTATCTGAAATTAATTATCAACAATCCAATCTTCAAAGAATTCCAAGTTTGAGTTATGGATTGACGCATGGTTTTTCTTTTGGTAGAACCTTGGACCGAACTACAAACGTCTTTACCAGTCGATCTGCCATGTTCCAACAGATGTCTATTTCATCAAATGTGTTGTTGTATAATTTCAATAGCCTGAAAAATACAGAAGCTGCCGGTAAGTTCACCATGGAGGCAGACAAGGCTGCTGTTGATAAAGCCAGAAATGACATCGGATTGAATATTGCTCAACTTTATTTACGTGCACTTTTGAGTTATGAGCAAGTGGAAATTTCCAGAATAGTGTTGGTTCAAACCAAAGCACAATATTTCAATACACGTAAACTAGTGGATGCAGGTTCTTTGCCTGAATTGAATGCAGCGGAATTGGAAGCTACTGTCGCCAGAGACAGCGCAACATTTGTTCAGGCCATCTCTCAAGCAGAGCTGGATAAACTTGGATTAAAAGCGTTACTCAACCTTCCAGCTGATCAGGATTTTGAATTGGTTATTCCGCAGGTAGATAAAATACCTGTTGATGATTTACTTTCTATCCAACCGGAAGACGTATATCAATTGGCACTTAACTCTCAACCACAAATCAGGCTGAATGATCTTCGTCGTTTAGCTTCAGAGAAAAATTTACTGTCAGCAAAAGGCCAGATGAAGCCTTCTATTTCGGCATTTGGACAACTTGCGTCTAACTTCAACCAATTTTTGTTGAAGAGTTCGGGCGTTTCAATCAATGGCGAAAACTTAACTGGTTCGTATATTAAACAAGGTTCCAGCATTATACCTGTTTATTCTCCTAATTTCGATGTGAATTTTGTAAATAGAAAATTTGGTGAGTTTTGGAATGGATATGGACAACAACTTGGAGATCAATTTGGACAGGGTGTAGGTCTTTCAATTAATGTGCCCATTTTTAATGGCTCACAGGCAAGGTCAAACATGAAGAGAGCCATGATGGATGTTAAAAAAAGAGATTTGACCATTGAACGCGATAAGCTTCAATTAAAGCAGGATGTATATACTGCATACTATAGTGCGTCTGGTTCTTTCCAAACATTTGTGGCAAGGGAAAAAGCAATGGTTACAGCGCAACGTTCATTTGATTTGGCCAGCAGAAGATTTGAATTGGGTGTGATGCAAACCATTGAATGGCTGACCAACCAAAATAACCTGACCAGGGCCAAAATTGATAAGGCACTTGCACAATATGAATATATTTTCAGAATGAAAGTGCTTGAGTTCTATAAGGGACAAGGTCTTCGTTTATAAACAAGAAAAAGTAAAAGAGATGAACAAAAAATGGATCTGGATTATTTCCGGAGCAGTCGTAGTAGTAGTAGCCCTTTTGGGCCTGAAAAAAGCCGGTATCATTGGTAAAGAAGATGCAACAAAAGTAGCTACAGAAAAAGTAGTCAAAAGAGACATTACCGAAGTGGTAACTGCAAGCGGAAAGGTCTATCCTGAACTTGAAGTAAAGATTAGTCCAGATATCTCTGGAGAAATTGTCCAGCTCGAAGTACTAGAAGGCGATAGCGTAACAAAGGGGCAGCTTCTCGCCATGATCTATGCTGATATTTATGCAACACAACGTGATCAGGCATCTGCTGTAGTAAACCAGCAATTGGCTCAGGTAGAAAATGCGAGTGCTTCACTTGGATCCTTTAAAGCAAGACTTGATCAGGCAGAGCGTCAGTTTGTTCGTCAGAAACAACTCTTTCAAGAAAAAGTGATTTCGAAATTGGAATACGAGCAAGCTGAAAATGGATTTCTTACTGCTAAGGCTGATTATAGTGCTGCTCAGCAATCAGTAAAAAGTGGAAGAGCTGGTGTTGCTAGTGCGCAAGCCAGTTTGAGTCGCGCTAACAAAGACCTTGGTCGCACCAGTGTTTTTGCACCAATGACTGGCATTGTTTCCCTACTGAACGTAAAAAAAGGCGAGCGTGTAGTTGGTAACTCCATGATGGCTGGTACAGAAATGATGCGTATTGCAGATATGAGGATCATTGAAGTAAGAGTAGATGTGGGTGAAAACGATATACCAAAAGTTACGATTGGTGATACGGCACTCGTTGAAGTTGATGCGTATAACAAAAGAAAATTCAAGGGACTGGTTACACAAATTTCAAGTACCAGCAGAGGTACCGGTGGAGCAATTTCTACATCATCAAGTGATGCTACCAATTATGAAGTAAGGATCAGGTTGTTGCAATCTTCGTACCAAGATCTATTGGATCCTACAAATACGAGGAGTTTTCCATTTCGACCGGGAATGAGTGCAAATGCAGATATTCAAACCAATACACACAGCAATGTGGTTGCTGTTCCAATCAATGCTGTTACAACCAGAGAGAAATCAGATACAGCAGCAGTTGGTAGCAAGGATATGGTGAAGAAAAAAGATGACAAGCCGGCCGAGGGCGGAGGAGACGAACCTGCTGTTAAAAATGTTGATGAGTTGGATGAAGTGGTTTTCGTACTACAAAAAGATGGCACAGTGAAACGTGTGAAAGTGAAGACAACCATTCAAGACATCAACTATATTGAAATTCTTGATGGCATAAAAGTAGGTGATGAAGTTATTGTTGGTCCGTATACTGTAGTGAGCAAAACACTTCGACCTGGCATGAAGGTAACAGTAGTAAAAAAAGAAGAGCTTTTTGAAGAGAAAAAATAACCAGCAAAACTGTTTTTCAATGGGTAATTGGTTAATTCCAGTTACCCATTTTGTTTTAGTGAATTCCGCATTTTGATATCCAATATCTTTGCAGCTATGAAGATAGGAGTAATTGGAAGTGGAAGTTGGGGCACAGCACTTGTAAAAATCCTAACACAGAACCTGTTTGATGTAACCTGGTGTGTTCGTTCAGAACGTATGGCAAACCATATTCGGAC